>JAJPKI010000115.1 GCA_021323835.1 Verrucomicrobiota bacterium
ACCGCTTCGCCGTTGTGCTCCACCACCACGCTGCGCGGCAACAATTTTTGCGCAAGCAGAAATTCTTCAATCGAGCACGGCAATTTCGCTTCGACAGATTTTCCGTTGGCGATGACGGGCATAAATTAATTTGTCAGCGCCGCGTCCCAATCTTTCCAAACCGGCTCGTAACCGAGCTTGCGAATCAACTCCGCCACTTCTCGCGGTGAACGGTCGTCGGAAATTTCAAATTGTCCTGTCGCGTTCGTCGCCCGGCCATTTTCATTCGCCCATTCGCTGGCGCCGACTTCAACAATTCTTCCGCGCACGGTTTGATGGATTTTTTCTTTGCCCGCGCCGGTATAACCGCCCGGCTCCGTGTGACTGCCTGCGCTCATCATCGTCACGCCAAGCGGAATCAAACCGTCGCGCAACTTCGCCGGCTCACGCGTTGAAAGCACGATGCCGACGTCAGGAAACATGATTCGCAGGGCGCAAACCAATTGCGCCAAATCGCGGTCGGTCATTTGCGTGAGCGGCTGAAATTCGCCGGCGCACGGACGCAAGCGCGGCAATGAAATCGTTAATTGCGCCTTCCAACAATTGCGCAATAAATAATCGGCGTGCGCAGCGACGCTCAACGCTTCAAATCGCCAATCGGCCAAACCGTAAAGCGCGCCGATGCCGAGGCGACGAAATCCGGCGGCGTAAGCGCGCTCGGGTGTTTCAAGCCGCCAATCGAAATTACGTTTCGGTCCCGCCGTGTGCATTTGCGCGTAAACGTCGCGGTCATAAGTTTCCTGATAAACGACCAAGCCATCAGCGCCCGCTGCGACAAGCGGACGATATTCTTCCGCTTCCATCGGCCCGACTTCGAGCGAAACGCTCGGCCATTCATCATGCAACGCGGCGATGCAATCGCGCAGATAATTGTTCGAAACAAATTTTGGATGCTCGCCCGCGACAAGCAGCAAGTTGCGAAAACCTTGCGATTTTAATTCATCGGCTTCGCGGCGCACTTCATCAAGTGAAAGTGTCACGCGCAAAATCGAATTGTCGCGCGAGAAACCACAATAAGAACAATTATTGATGCACTCGTTGGACAAATAAAGCGGCGCAAACAAGCGGATGACTTTGCCAAAACGTTGTTTGGTCATCGCATGCGAGCGGCGGCCAAGGTGTTCAAGAAATTCTGATGCCGCCGGAGAAATCAAGTTGGCAAAATCTGCGAGCGATAATTTGGATTTCGACAAACTCTCGCGAACGACGGCCGCGCCAGCAGCTTTTGATTTTTCAACCAACGATTGCAACGGCAACGAATTAAATTCAGCAACAAAACTCACTTTGTAAATTTATCAGAACGGCGCACAAAGTCGAGATTCGTGCGTTTGCTATGGTGGAACAGGCCTCCGGCCGGTCGTTTTCGGCGTCTCGCCGGAAACATTTGCGCGACAGCTAAATTTCAGGAAAACTTCCAAAGTTTTCATGGCGCGAAAAAGTTCAAATAAAAATCCGGGTGTGAACGCGATGATTCTTGGCGTTGGTTCCTTCGCGCACAGCATCGGACAAACGCTCGCAGATTCCGGTGCGAGCGTTTCTACTTATCTCACACGCAATTACGGTCATTATGCACCAACACTCGTAGGCAAAACTTTTTCGCGCGATGCTCATTCAAATCCGGTTCCGCTGATTCGCGAAAATAAAATTGATGTCGTCATTCCGCAATCCATTGATTGGGCGCAACAATCATGGGCGAAGGATTTGTTGAAATCCGGCGTCGGCATTTTTTCGCCGACCGGCGAAGTGATGCGCATCGAGCGCGAGCGCGATTTCGCCCGTGAGCTTTGCGCGAAATTCAAAATTCCGTTTCCAAAATCATTCGTCGCGCAAAATAGAATTGAAGCCGAAAAAATTCTTGAGAAAAATCCGCAGCCGTTCGTTATCAAAAATCCGCTTTGCTCGCCGACGAGTCCGATTCATACCATTTTGTGCGAGACCGTCGCCGACACGCGCGCGTGGCTGCGCAACGTGAATTATGCCGAAGGCGTTTTTCTTCAGGAATATCTCGGACGCGCCGAGGCCGGACACATCGCGCTCGTCAGCGGCGGCGAAATTTATTCGCTGGTCACAAATCAGGAATATAAATATGCGTTCAACGGAAACCAAGGCATCGTCGCCGGCGCGCCGCTCGGCGGTCTCGTTGAGCGCGATGAAAATGACAAATACGGTTTGGCGCGCGAATTATTGCATCCGTTGCTGCCGTGGTTTCGAAAAGTGAATTATCATGGGCCGATTCAAGTCACGGCCATCAAGCGCGGCGACAAATGGTTTGTCATCGAATACAACATCCGCATCGGCGTGACGTCCGGCCCAATGATTTTGCGAATGCTCAAAAATCCGGCGGAAATTGTTTTGGCGACGGCGCGAAATGAGAAACTGAATTTGCAATGCAACGACAAACTAAATTTCGGCTGTTCGCTGACGCTGGCCGGTTACGGTTATCCATTCACGCAAGTGCGCGGACCGCAATTGCCGTTGGAAATCTCCGGTAAATTCGATTGCGATGTCTGGTGGAACGAAGTCGCGCGCGGCGGCGATGGAAATCTGATTGCCACCGGCCATCGCATCACCGACGTGATTGCGCTCGCATCGAAATTGGATGCGGCAATTGCGAAGGCCTATGCGAACATCCGCAAAATTCGTGTCGCGGGCAGTTATTTTCGAACCGATGTCGGCCAAAGCTTGTGGCCGCCGGGCAAAGTTTGACACGAATTGCACGAATTTTCACAAATTGGTTTTCCCATTCGTGTTAATTCGTGAAATTAGTGTCTCAGTTTTATTTTTTTGTGTAAAAATTTTTGCAGTAAATGAATCTGAATTCCGAAAATTTTCCGCAGCGGCCGGCGTGGACCGAGATTGACCTCGGCAAGCTGCGCCGCAATCTGCAGCTCATCCGCGGCGATTTGCCGAAGCACGTGCGTCTGATGGCCGTCGTGAAGGACGAAGCTTACGGCCACGGCGCGCTCGATGTCGCGCGCGTCGCGGTCGAGGAAGGCGCGTGGGGATTTGGCTTAAGCACACTCGAAGAAGCGATGACGCTGCGCGATGCTGGAATCAAAGCGCCGCTATTGCTGCTAGGCGAACGGCAGGAAGCCGAACTCGAATGGTGCGTCGCGCATGATTTAACGGTTTGCGTCAATGAGCCGCACAACATCCGCGCGCTCGCGAAGGTTGCGGCGAAATTTGGCAAGCAAGTTCCGGTGCATTTGAAAATTCACACCGGCATGAGCCGTTACGGCATTCGCTGGGACGAAGCGTTGCCACTTGTTGAAAAAATTCTCACGGAAAAATCGTTGCAGCTCGAAGGCGTGATGACGCATTTCGCGCAATCGGATGAAACGGATAAAACTTTTGCGAATCTCCAATTCTCACGGTTCAACGAAGTTCTCCGCGCACTCGACAATAAAAAAGTTTCTGTGAAATTGCGTCACACGTGCAACAGCGGCGGTTTTCTGGATTTGCCGCACGCGCATTTGGACATGGTGCGCGTGGGCATTTTGCTTTACGGCGTTTTTCCGTCGCAGGTTTG
>JAJPKI010000146.1 GCA_021323835.1 Verrucomicrobiota bacterium
AGTTATTTCCGCGCGGGTGATTGAACAGGTTGGTCCGCGGCCTGTCTTTTTATTAAAATGGAGGAATTATGAAGTTTGAATACAAAGTCTCGTCAGTCGAAATCAGCGATGCGCCAAAATCAATGGCTGATCAGGAACATTTTCTCAATAAGCTTGGCGAGTAGGATTGGGAATTGATTTCTATTTTTTCCATCGGCGGAAAAAAGAATCGCGGCGTAGCTTATTTCAAACGCCCGCAAAAAAAATATTTTCCCGATGAAATAAAAAAACTTCCCTGAAGAATTAATAACCAGCCCGTAAATTCCATTCATTTAGCAGTGCTTTGGGAATTTCCGAGAGGAATCGCGACGGACTTTGCATTTCTTGGCTCTCGCCGGGACCGAAATTTGAATATAAATATTTACCCGTTGCGCGGATCAGCGGGTAACAGAGGTAAAGCTCGTTGCGCGCGCGCGTAATCGCCACGTAAAATAATCTTCGTTCTTCTTCCAGACCTTCATCGTCGTCCATAGAGCGCGCCGACGGAAATAATCCATCGCAAAGCATAATCACGAACACTGCGTTAAATTCCAAACCTTTCGCCTGATGAATCGTGGAAAGACGAATCCGCTCGTCATCGCCTTTGGGATTGTCGTTTTCGGCTTCGACATTTGTCAGCAATGCCAATTGCGTGAGGAAATCTTCCGTCGTCGGAAATTGATAGGCAAAAATCGCGAGCTGTTCCAAATCTTCGAGACGCGTTCGCGCGTTCGCAAAATTTTCTTTGAGGTAATCGTCGTAACCGGCATCAATCACGATGCGCAACATTTTCGCGGGCGCTTTCTCTTCTTCCAATTGCGCGGCGGTGGCGACGAATTGCGCCCATGCAACGGCGGCTTTCTTGCCGACAAATGGCGCGCATGATTCCAAAGCGGTCGCAATCGGATTTTTAATTTGCTTCAACGTCTGCGTTTCGGCGGAAAAAATTTTCCAAAGTTTGTCCGCGCCTTTGCCGCCGATGCCCGGATGCAATTGCGCGACGCGTTTGAATGCAATTTCGTCGCGCGGATTTGTGACCAGTTTCAGATACGCCGTCGCATCTTTGATATGAGCCTGCTCGAAGAAGCGAATGCCGCTCGTGATGGAGAAGGGGATTTGCCGCTTTGTGAGCTCGAGTTGTAATTCGAGCGCGTGAAAATGTGAGCGATAGAGAACCGCGATCTGGTTCATGCTCGTGCCTTCTTCGTGCAATTCCAGCACGCGCTGCGCAATGAAAGCCGATTGCTGCGCGGCGTCCATGCACGCGATAAGCGCGGGCTTGAGGCCGGATTTGCGGGATGGCGTGAGCGTTTTGGGAAATTGATTGCGATTGGCGGCAATTGCCGCGTTCGCAACTTGCAGAATCTCGGGCGTGCTGCGGTAATTCGTCTCGATTTTGAAAACATTCGCGCCGGGATAACGTTTTGGGAAATCGAGAATGTTCAGAAAGTTCGCGCCGCGCCACGCGTAAATGCTCTGCGCGTCGTCGCCCACGACGGTGACGTTCTTCGTGCGGGCGGCGAGGAGGTCAATCAAATCGCCCTGCAATTTGTTCGTGTCTTGATATTCGTCCACGAGGATGAATTGGAAGCGGCGCTGATACATTTCACGCGCGTCGGCGTTCTCCTGAAGCAATTTCAGCCACAGCGCGAGCAAATCATCGAAGTCCATGGCGTTCGTCGCCAGTTTGCGTTTTTTGTAACGTTGCGAAACGTCGGCGATTTTATCGGCGAATTGGTCGAAGTAACTGAATTGCGTTTCCAAAATTTCCTTTTCGAATTTATGCGTGTTGACCGCGAGCGAAAAAATTTCGTTAAGGACTTCCGGTTTCGGAAAATGGGTTCCCTTCGTCTCAATTCCGGCGTCGGCGACGCAGGCTTTGATTAAATCCTTGGAATCGTCACGGTCGAGAATTGTGAAATCTCTCCGATATCCGAGCGCGTCGGCGTGCGTGCGCAAAATCCGCGCGCCGATGGAATGAAAGGTGCCGCCCCAAAGTTCGCGAAGTTCGCGTCCGATGAGATCGGAGACACGCCGCATCATTTCGCCGGCGGCTTTGTTCGTGAACGTGAGCAGCAAAATTCTTTCCGGCGGAATTCCTTGTTCCAAAAGATAAGCGACGCGATACGTCAGCGTGCGCGTCTTGCCCGAACCGGCTCCGGCGATGACGAGGGCGGGACCGGGCGGCGCGGTGACGGCGGCGAGTTGTTGTGGATTGAGTTCGCGCGCATAATCAATCTGCAAATGGATTGCGGAATGATATGGCTGCAAAACGTAATCGCGCGACACAGCGCAAATTCAATCGGAAATTTGAAAAGGCAAAAGAAAAATTTTATTCAGCCGTCAATTTCGGCTGGACGTAAAATATCGTGTGAATGTTCGGAACGATGGCGAAAGTTATCGCCGTTGGCTGGCCCATTTGGCTGTAAACACCATTTTTCTGAACCATCCAATAACCTTGATGAAAGCCGTATTGCCACCAACTGCCCGAACCCGAAGTGCCGATGTTTCCCGCGCGGTCACTAACGTTGACAAATTTCAGCGCAAGGTCGCTGCGATTGGTCGGCATATTGGCGTCAATCCCTTGTCCGTTCCATGAAATAGTCACCGGCACATCCATAATATTGGTAACCAGCGGCATATTTCCGGCGCGGCGCAATGGAACTGTGAAAATGTTTTCAGCTGGAAAATTTGATGCCATTTCAAAGTCCATTTCCAATTTCCAAACATATCGCGGGTCAATGCTGCGGTGCGATTGAAAATAGGAAACGTGATTCCCGCTTGCATCTGCAGCAGTGATGTAGACGGGCGACCAATTGGTTAATTGTATTCCGTTCGTCCAAACTTCAGTTGTGATAATGGTTTTATGATTCCAAATGTCGCGTTCATCGGCGGAATTGGTTCTCAAAGTGACATCGCGCAAAATAAAATCCATTCCATTGACGGAGTTGGTCGTCGGAACAGTGTCGGCTGTCCAATTATAATTTGCAGCGTGCGACGGATTTGGAAATTTGAAGTCGGCTACGGTTTGCCACGAACCGTAAGGTTGATTTGTCAGCGCTTCTTCAATTCGCAGCCACAGATAGCGCGAATTACGTGGCACAATCTCTGTTTGAAGGCTTCCATAATAATCGGCGCCAAATTTTTTAAATCCTTCGGGCGAAATTTCCTGCGCAAATTCAATTCCTGAATCGCCGTGGAGCATGGCGCGAAGCGGACGATAAAAGGGTGGCTTCACAAATGGATTATTTGCAGCTTTTTTCCCGCTCAATTTGAATTCCACAACCAATTCTTCGTGTCCCGGCCAATGCCAGTGATTCGTTTTGCCGTTGATAACAATGTCGTGCGTGTCGCCAAACGAAATGCTGGCGATGGATAACGTCGAGCCATCTTTCATCTGTTGCTGGTTTGGATTTCTTTCCAGCAAAATAATTGTGCTCGTCGTTGTGCCAATGATGGCCGCAGTCGCAATGGCCGCAACGATTGCCGTCTTTGCTTTTGTCCAAGCCATAATTTTCAACGCTCCTTTCAAAGTTAAAGTTAATGTCGAAGTCGAATGCGCTAAACCTGCCGAAGTTGCGGACGCAGCTAAGTTTGTTGGCGCGGTGTGCGATGCCAATGCAAACAACGGCGCGTTTGCTGATAATGTCGGAACAGCAAATCCACGACGTTGGAAAAATTTCGTCATTTGCTCCAGGCAACGGTCCACCCGTTTGCGCGCCGTGTCTTCGCCCACGCCGAGAATGGAACCGATTTCCGAAAACGTCCGGCCTTCCATGAAGTGCATGATAACTGCCACGCGGTCGGCATCGCGCAATTGCAATAACGCTTCATCCAACAACGGCACGAGTGGCGCCCAAACAGAACCACCTTCGGCACGCGCCTCTGTAATTGACACGGCGATTTGTTCGCGCTTTCGCCGCCGCAATTCCGACCGCAACCATTCACGCGATTTATTTAACGTCGTTTGATGCAGCCAGCCGGCAATTGTGGGATGCAAGCCGAGTTTGCCCGCGCTTTGCGCCAGTGCTACGAAAACGGTTTGCGTAATTTCTTCCGCCACGGCGCGGTCGCCGACTTGTCGCAACGCCGTAGCAAAGACCAGATTGATATGCTGACGCACCAGCGCGGCAAATGCCGTTTCCGATTTGCGGTCGGCAAATTCGCGCACCAACTCGTTGTCAGTTACATCGGGCATTATTTTAAATTACGAATTACGAACGATAAATTGCGATTCTAATTTGCAATTCGAGATTCGTCCTTCGTTATCGAATAGTTGCCGCCCGAAGAAAAAAACGGAAAGAAATTATGATTTGGCCGCTTCAGTCATGACATTGGGATTTCCTGACATTGGGTTGCAGGGATTTTCACCCAAGCTAGCCAAAGGAGAAATCGCGTCGCTGTCCGGCGCGGCGGATGATGCGCGGTATTTTCAAATTAGTGTGCCAGTGCAGCCGGGAAATTCCGGCGGCGCATTGGTGGATGAACGCGGCAATGTCATCGGCATCGTGTCGGCCAAGCTGGATGCGTCAGTGGCGCTGGCGGCAAGCGGAGCGTTGCCGGAGAATGTGAATTACGCGGTCAAAAGCAGTTTTCTTTTGAGCTTCCTCGAATCTGTGCCGGATGTTTCAGCCAAAATTAAATCGCCGAACACAGCGGATGAAAAGTTTTCGGACATAGTGAAATCGGCACAGGACGCGACGGTGTTGGTTTTGGTTTATTGAATTGCCACAAAAGAACACAAAGCGCGCAAAGAATTTTCATTTTGTGTTTCTCTGCGTTCTTTCGCGGCCAAAATTTTTACGGTTAAATAAATTCCTTTGAGCCGTTCGCGCTTTCCGCAAAAATCAGAAATCTCGCAACAAATTCCATTCATTTTTCCGTGTTCACCGGTGTTCATCCGCGGCTAAAAAATTTCTTCGCCGAAAAAATAAGTTGCGCAAAGTCCCGTTTGCAGCGTAAAGATTCGCCCGACAAATGGGCAAAGCACTCATCATCGCGGAAAAACCGTCGGTCGCCGGCGACATCGCCAAGGCGCTCGGCGGTTTTACGAAGGACAAGAGCGGCGAATTTTTCGAGAGCGAAAATTACGTCGTCTCGTCCGCCGTCGGCCATTTGCTCACCATCGCCGTGCCGGAACAATTTGAAGTCAAGCGCGGCAAATGGACGTTCGCCAATCTGCCGGTGATTCCGCCCCACTTCGATTTGCTGCCGATTGAAAAGAGCGAGGCGCGGCTGAAAGTGTTGCTCAAGCTCATCAAACGCAAGGACGTTGACCGCTTGATTAATGCCTGCGACGCCGGGCGCGAAGGGGAATTGATTTTCCGTTACATCGTTCAATACGCGAAAACGGACAAGCCGATTCAGCGGCTTTGGCTGCAAAGCATGACGGCGCCGGCGATTCGCGAAGGGTTTGAGGCGTTGCGCACGGACGAGCAAATGCTTCCGCTCGCGGACGCGGCGACGTGTCGCAGCGAAAGTGATTGGCTCATCGGTATCAACGGCACGCGCGCGATGACGGCGTTCAATTCCAAGAGCGGCGGTTTTCATCTCACGACAGTTGGCCGCGTGCAAACGCCGACGCTGGCGATTCTCGTCGAGCGCGAGGACAAGATTAAAAAATTTGTTTCGCGCGATTACTGGGAAATCCACGGAACGTTCGCGGCGCAAGCGGGCGAATATCAAGGCCGCTGGTTCGATGAAAAGTTTGCGAAGAAGGATGGCGACGAGCAGGCGCGAGCCGAACGGATTTGGGAAATCGCGCGCGCGGAAGAAATCCAAAAGAAATGTCTCGGCAAAATCGGCATCGTCACGGAAGAAAGCAAGCCGACGACTTCGATGTCTCCGTTGCTTTACGATTTGACAAGTTTGCAACGCGAAGCGAACGGGCGATTTGGTTTCAGCGCGAAAAATACTTTGGGTTTGGCGCAGGCGCTTTATGAAAAGCACAAAGTGTTGACGTATCCGAGAACGGATGCGCGCGCGTTGCCGGAAGATTACATCGGCACGGTGAAGAAAACGTTGGAGATGTTCACCGGCCACGGCCCATCGCACGGCACGCAATTTGTCACGCGCTACACGACGTTCGCCGAAACGATTTTGAAGAACGATTGGGTTCGCCCGAACAAGCGCATATTTAATAATGCAAAAATCTCGGACCACTTTGCAATTATTCCCACGCTCGTCGCGCCGAAAGGTTTGAGCGAGCCGGAACAAAAACTTTACGACCTCGTCACGAAACGGTTTTTCGCAATTTTTTATCCGGCGGCAGAATTTCTCGTGACGACGCGAATCACGCGCGTTGAAAACGAGCCGTTCAAGAGCGAAGGCAAGGTGATGGTGAAGGCCGGTTGGATGGAAGTTTACGGCAAGGAAGCGCAGGCGGAAGATTCGACGCCGACGCTCGCGCCGGTGCAGCCGAACGAAAATGTCAAAACGACGAACGTCGAAGTGCAGGCGAACGTCACCAAGCCGCCGGCGCGATATTCGGAAGCGACGTTGCTCGGCGCGATGGAAGGCGCGGGCAAATTGGTCGAGGACGAAGAATTACGCGAGGCAATGATTGAAAAAGGCCTCGGCACGCCCGCGACGCGCGCGACCATCATCGAAGGACTGATTTGGGAAAAATATGTCGTGCGCAATGGCCGCGAATTGCAGCCGACGGCGAAGGCATTTTCGCTGATGGCGCTGCTGAACGGTTTGGGAATTCCGGAATTGACGTCGCCTGAATTGACCGGCGAATGGGAATTCAAACTGAACCAGATGGCGCGCGGCAAAATGAAGCGCGACGTTTTCATGAAAGAAATCGCCGACGCGACGCGCGAGATTGTAGGGAAGGCGAAAAAATTTGAGAGCGATACGATTCCCGGAGATTTTGGAACGTTGAAAACGCCGTGTCCGAAATGCGGCGGCGAGATTCACGAGAATTACAAAAAATTCCAGTGCCAGAAATGCGATTACGCGCTTTGGAAAATCGTCGCCGGTCGCCAACTGGAAATTTCCGAAGTCGAAGAGCTGATTGAAAAAGGACAGGTCGGTCCGCTGCAAGGTTTTCGCAGCAAGCAGGGATTTCCATTCGCCGCGATTATCAAAATGGGGCCGGGCCCCGAATTCAAACCGGAATTTGATTTCGGTAACGACAAAAAGGCCGACGGCGAAGATTCTGCGCCGATTGATTTCACGGGCAAGGAGCCGCTTGGCAAATGTCCGAAGTGCGGCGCGCGCGTTTTCGACGCGGGCATGAATTACATTTGCGAGAAGGCAACCGGCCCGGACAAAACCTGCACGTTCAAAACAGGCAAAATTATTTTGCAACAGGAAATGTCGCCGGAGCAGGTGAAGAAACTGCTCAACGAAGGCAAAACGGATTTGCTGAAAGGATTTGTTTCCAAGCGAACCAATCGGAAGTTCGAGGCGTTCCTGATTGTGAAAGATGGCGGCACGGCGTTTGAATTTGCACCGCGCGAGAAAAAAGGAAAAGGCGCGGCAAAGAAAAATTCCGAGCCGTTGCCGAAAATTGATTTCACCGGCAAAGAAGTCATCGGCAAATGTCCGAAGTGCGGCGGAAAAGTTTTTGACACCGAAGCCGGATACATTTGCGAAAATTCGCAGCGCGATGCCAAAGCCTGCAAATTCAAAATCGGTAAAGTAATTCTGGAACAGCCGATTGAACCGGCGCAGGCGAAGAAAATTCTCGCGGACAGCAAAAGTGATTTGCTCGACAAATTTATTTCCAAAGCTGGCAAGCCGTTTCCGGCGTATCTGGTGATGGACGAAAAAGGCAAAATCACTTTCGATTTTCCGCCGAGAGAATAATGGTTATGAAACAAACAGTTAACCCGGAAAGAATAAAAAAATGGGTGGATTTATGGAGCCAGCGTCGCGCTAACGGGTGCGCAAGTTACATATTTTGTCATGCTGTTCCAAAAGTTGGAGTCCTTTGCAGTTTTTTAGTTACGTTGCTTCATCTTGAGCTTACTGTAAAATTTCACGGCAATACAAATCCATGGAGATGGCTTATTGAATTGCTAGTTTTGGTCTTCGTCTTCGGAATCGGTTTTGGATTTCTTTTTTGGCATTTGAATGAAAAAGAATATCAGAAATGGTTAAAAGATAATTCGCATTGTCCATAGCCGGTCATGCAATTATTTTCCAAAGAATACGGGCAGGGCAGAGCGATTGTTTTGTTGCACGGACTTTTTGGTTCTTCTGACAACTGGCACTACGTCGCGATGCAATTGTCCGAGCACTTCCGTGTTTTTCCGCTCGATTTGCGCAATCACGGTCAATCGCCGCACAGCGATGAAATGAATTATCCGTTGATGGCTGCTGACGTGGTGAAATTTTTGGACTCAAAAAATGTTGAAGCGGCGACAATCATTGGCCATTCGCTCGGTGGAAAGACGGCGATGCAGTTCGCGCTGCAATTTCCAGAGCGCACGGAAAAGTTGATTGTCGAAGATATGGCGCCGCGCGCTTACGCATCGGTGTATGAAAATTTCATGGTCGCAATGCTGGCGCTGGATTTGTCGAAATATCAAGCGCGACAGCAAATCGAAGAAGCGCTCGCGCCGGAAATTCCCGATTTAACGCTGCGCCGATTTCTGCTGAAAAATCTTGGTCGAAATTCCGAAGGTAGATTTTTCTGGAAAATCTATTTGGAAGGCATTCGCAAAAATGCCGCCGCATTGCGCGCGCCGATTTCTTCTTCGACGCCATTTACAAAGCCGGCACTGTTTGTTCGCGGTGAAAAATCGGATTACGTTCGCGTTGAAGATGAAATTCTGATTCGCCAATTGTTTCCGCATTCCAAAATTGAAAGCATCGCCGGGGCTGGCCATTGGGTTCATTCGGAAAAGCCAGAAGAATTTATGAGTTTAGTTCGAGAATTTTTGAGTTAGAATTGAATTCGATGGAAGAAGAGCAGGCCAAGCCGCAAATCCACGATAAATGGATTCAAAAATTCCTCGCGCATCTGGCGACGGACCGCGGCGCGTCTGTTTACACGCAGAGAAATTACAAACAGGCGCTGGAAGAATTTTTACGCTGGCATTTGGAAGAAAGAAAGTCTTTGCCGGATTGGATAAAATTGCAGCGCGATGATTTTCGGAGTTACTTGCGATTTGTTGGGCGGCACAATTTAAGTCGCGCGGCGACATCGCTGCGGTTTTCCGCGTTGCGAACGTTTTATAAATTTTTGATTCGTTACGGCGCTGTTGAAATTTCACCAATCAAAAATTTGTCACTGCCGAAACCGGAAAAGCGACTGCCAAAATTTTTGACGAAACAACAAATGGAGGATTTGCTCATCGCTCCGATGAAATTGCTGGAAATTCAGAAGCAGAAAAAAGTCGGCCGGCCGGTTTCGCACATTGCTGCGCTGCGCGACGTCGCGGTTTTGGAAACGATTTATTCCTGCGGCTTGCGCATCAGCGAACTTTGTGGTTTGCGCGCGGAAGATATTGATTGGAGTGAGCAAATTGTGCGCGTTCGCGGCAAAGGAAAAAAAGAACGGCTCGTGCCGATTGGCAAACCGGCCTTGATGGCGCTTCAGGATTATTGGAACACACTCAAACAGCCGCCGTCCGACGCATCGCCCATTTTTTTCTCGGAAACGAAAAAGCGCGCGCCATTGCATCCCGTGCAATTGTCACGTCGTTTGAAAATTTATCTTTCGCTTGCCGGCCTTGACCCAAGTTTGACGCCGCACAAATTGCGTCACAGTTATGCCACACATTTGCTGGACGCGGGCGCAGATTTGCGCAGCGTGCAGGAACTGCTTGGCCACGCGCATTTGATTACGACGCAGGTTTATACGCACGTGACGACCGAACGTTTAAAAAAAGCTTACGACGCCGCGCATCCGCGGGCTTGAATTTTTTGAATGCGCAGGGCAAATTATGGTCGAAGTAACCGGATGGTTATTTAGATATGAAAAAATTAACTCTTTTAACTTTTGCAGCGGCAATTTCAGCGGTTGTTTTGACCGGCTGCCAATATCCGAATGGCGAACCAAATAATACTGGCAGCGGAGCTTTAATTGGCGCAGGGACGGGTGCTTTGATTGGCGGAGCGAATGGACGCGGTGGCGGCGGAGCTTTGGTTGGCGCTGCCATTGGTGCGATTGCGGGAACCATCATTGGCGGCTCCATTGACGAAGAGCAGCGCGAACGTTTGCGCGCGCAGGCTCCGCAAACTTATGTTCGCGTCGAACAGGGGCAACCGCTGGCGACGGCGGACGTGAAGGCGCTGGCGCAAGCAGGCGTGAGCGACGATATCATCATCGCGCAAATAAAAAATTCTCACACGATTTATCATTTGAGCGCGGCGGACATCATTGATTTGCACAACGCGGGCGTGAGCGACAAGGTTGTTGACGTGATGATTAACACGGCAAATTCCAGCGCAGCGGCATCTGCAACAATTGTTGAAACTGCGCCGCCTCCGCTACAAACGGATGTTTATGTCGCTGCGCCGGGACCGGGTTACGTTTGGGTTGGTGGTGAATGGGTTTGGCGCGGCGGCTGGTATTGGAGTTCGGGCTATTGGGCATATCCGCCGTGGCCGGGCACCATTTGGATTGGCGGCACGTGGTATCACGGCTCGCGCGGTTGGTATCATTCGCCGGGACATTGGCGGCGCTAACTAATTCTACAAATTAAGTTTTCTTTTAGTGCATTTGTCGGCGCATCGGCGGTTGCAATTTGATTTATTTCCCGCAAATTAATTCTCGCTGCCTCTATCAGAGGAGGCATTGCAAAAATGACTTTGCCGGTTTCATTCCGTCCCAAGCTCGTTGATGCGCTGAAAAATTATTCGGCGCAAACTTTTTATTCCGATTTGGGCGCGGGCGTGACCGTCGGCATCGTCGCGCTGCCGCTTTCCATGGCATTGGCCATTGCTTCCGGACTTCCGCCGCAAATCGGATTGTTTGCCGCCATCATTGCCGGACTTTTAATTTCTATTTTCGGCGGCTCGCGCGTGCAAATCGGCGGACCGGCCGGCGCATTTGTGCCGCTGCTCGCGCCGATTGTGATGAAGCACGGACCCGAAGCGCTCGTTGCGTGCGCGCTGATGGCGGGAATTGTTTTGATTGTTCTCGGCGCGTGCAAACTCGGCGTGATGATTAAATACATTCCGTTTCCGGTTGTGACGGGATTCACGAGTGGAATCGCCATCGTCATCATGAGCACGCAAATCCGCGATTTTTTCGGATTGTCGGAAAAATTGCCGCCGGATTTCATCGGCAAAATTGCTACGCTCACGCAAAATTTTCATCCGAATTGGGCGACGGTCATTTTGGCGACGCTTTGCACGCTGGCAATTTGGTTTTGGCCAAAAAAAATCGGACGCAGAATTCCCGGCACGATTGTGGTTGTCATGTTCGCAGGAATGGCGTCGGCATTTTTCAATTGGCCGGAGCAATTGGGAATTCAAACGCTCGGCACAGCATTTGGTGAAATGCCGCGCAACTTGCCGATGCCACATTGGCCGTCGTTGTCATTTGGCGAATGGCAATCGCTGATTCCGGCGGCAATGACGGTCGCGGTGCTCGGCGCGATTGAATCGTTGCTCTCGGCGGTTGTGTCCGATGGCATGATTGATGACCGGCATGATTCGAACCAGGAATTGATGGGGCAGGGAATCGCAAATGTCGCGATGGGAATTTTTGGCGGAATGCCTGCGACCGGCGTCATCGCGCGCACGGCGACGAATGTTCGCTGTGGCGGAAGAACGCCTGTCGCCGGAATAATTCATTCGTTGACCGTTTTAATTATTTTACTCATTGCCGCACCGCTCGCGAAACATATTCCGCTCGCGGCATTGAGCGCGGTGCTCGTCGTCGTTTCATTGCGCATGGGCGAGTGGCATCAATTTCGTAGATTGACGTTGGCCGCGAAGTGACGCGGCAGTTTTTCTGTGCGCATTCGGTTTGACGGTTTGCGTGGATTTGCCGACGGCGGTCGGCACGTCATTAATTTTGGCGTCAGCACTTTTAGTGAAACGGCTTGCCGAATTGTCACACGTGAACGAAGAATTTGCTTCCGTAGATGGAAGTGGCCAGGCGGTTGAAAAAGAAATTCCGAAAGGCGTGATGGTGTTTCGAGTTTTCGGCGCGTTCTTTTTTGGCGCAGCGGACAAATTGGAAACGTCGCTGCGCCGCGCCGGACAATTGCCGGATGTTTTAGTCTTGCGAATGGGCGACGTGCTGGCACTGGATGCGACCGGTCTCGATGCGCTGGAAGATTTGCTGGAGAAATTGCGGATTGATAAAAAGGCGCTGGTGCTTTGCGGAACGAAATCGCAGCCGCTATTTGCGCTGACGCGCGCGGGTTTTATTGATAAAATCGGCATGAAAAATATTTGTGGTGATTTGGATGCAGCGTTGAAGCGAGCGCAGGAAATTCTTGCGGCAAAAAAGTAATTTTTGCCTGTTGACACAAAAGTCATTGTTCCGTAATTTGTTCGGCGTCGGTAGTCGGTAAAATTATAGAACAGCCGCGAATCCCCTTGATTTTTTCAAGAGACGAACAGGGGGAATCGGTTTTTTATCGTTTTACGCATCTGGTTTGAAAAGATGATTTCTGTGCCCATGTAGCTCAGTTGGTAGAGCACATCCTTGGTAAGGATGAGGTCATCAGTTCAATCCTGATCATGGGCTCCAGACAAATTTGCAGATAAAAAAACAACGAACTAATTAATATGGCTAAAGAGCAATTTCAAAGAACGAAACCACACGTGAACGTCGGCACGATTGGTCACGTTGACCACGGCAAATCCACGTTGACCGCCGCCATCGTCGCGGTCCAAGCCAAGAAAGGTTTGGCCACGCCCATTTCTTACGCCAACATCACCAAAGGCGGCACGGTGCGTGATGAAACCAAGACCGTCACCATCGCGGTGTCGCACGTCGAATATCAAAGCGACAAGCGCCACTACGCGCACGTTGACTGCCCGGGCCATGCCGACTACGTCAAGAACATGATTACCGGTGCGGCGCAAATGGACGGCGCGATTCTCGTCGTCAGCGCTGCTGACGGCCCGATGCCGCAAACGCGCGAACACATTTTGCTCGCCCGCCAGGTCGGTGTGCCGAGTATCGTCGTCGCGTTGAACAAAGTTGACCTTGCCGACGCTGACCTGCTCGAACTGATTGAAATGGAAATTCGTGAATTGCTCACGAAGTATGGTTTCCCCGGCGATAAGACGCCCATCGTGCGCGTTTCCGCGACAGCAGCGCTGGCTGGCAAACCGGAAGGCGAAAAAGCCATTCAAGATTTGCTCAATGCGTTGGATTCATTCGTGCCTGATCCGGTGCGTGAAGTGGACAAGCCGTTTTTGATGTGCATCGAAGACGTATTCAACATCGAAGGTCGCGGCACCGTCGTGACCGGTCGTGTGGAACGCGGCATTCTCAAGAAGAACGAAGAAGTTGAAATCGTCGGCTTGAAAGACACACGCAAGACGGTTGCGACCGACATCGAAATGTTCCGCAAGCTGCTTGATTCAGCGAATGCCGGTGACAACGTCGGTGTTTTGCTGCGCGGCACGAAAAAAGACGAAGTTGAACGCGGCATGGTTTTGGCCAAGCCCGGTTCGATCACGCCGCATAATAAATATAAAGCGGAAG
>JAJPKI010000185.1 GCA_021323835.1 Verrucomicrobiota bacterium
AAAAACTTCTCGGCGTCAAAAAATTATTTGGCGAACGCGGTTTCACGCCCATGGAATTGCGCAGCGCGCGACCGACGTTTGAAATCAACGGCCTGACCAGCGGCTACCAGGGCGAAGGCAGCAAGACGATTGTTCCTGCGCTGGCGCGCGCAAAAATCACTTGTCGTCTCGTGCCAAATCAGCGACCGGAACGCATTCGCAAAATCGTTTGCGATTACTTGAAAAAGATTTGTCCGCCGAGTTGCCGTCTGGAAATTGATGCCGGTCATGGCGCGGAAGCCTACATTGTCTCGCCGACGAGTGCGCATGCGCAAGCGGCATTGCGCGCTTTGGAAAAAGCGTTCAATCGCAAACCGGTTTTGTTGCGCGAAGGCGGCTCGATTCCCATTGTGAACGATTTCAAAAAAGTGCTCGGCGCGGAAACGTTGCTGCTGGGTCTTGGTTTGCCGGAAGACAACGCGCATTCGCCGAATGAAAAATTCGATTTGGATTGCTTCGAAAACGGCCAGCGCATGAGCGCGTTTTTGTGGCAAGAGCTGACGAAATAATTACGCCAGCGAATATTCGCGAAGAACGCGAGCGGTCGCATCGGACAAATACCAATCGCTTTCAACCAGTTGAAGCGAATCAATGCGCGACGTGCCGAATTTTCTCTCACGATTGGCCGCGAGAAAGTCTTTAAGCAGTTTCCAATTTGCCATGGGCGTCGAAAAGCGAACGACGGTCAGATGCGCCGCAACGACTTTATAGCGGCGGTCTAAATTTTCGCCCAGGCCGTGTCGGACCAAAGCCGCGCGCAAATCATTTCTCAATTGCGTTAACGCGTTGCCTTCGGGAAATCCCTGAATCAGCACCGCTTCGGGCGAAGCGGTCACGCCTCGAAATGAAATTGAGAAGGCCGGACGATTTTTCAGGACCTCATCCAAAACGGCAAAATATTCCGGCATTTTTTCGAACGGCGCCTGCCAAAATTCCGTGCCCGGAATAACAGATAAAATCGTCGAATGAAATTCCGCCGGTTGATAGAAATATTGCTGCGACGCAATGGCTGCGACTTCGTTTAAAAACATTTTCACGGCGTCGCGCACTTCCGCATTTGGCCGTGCCAGCAACGTGACGCTTCGGCGTTTGTTGCTTTGCCGATTTTTTAAAAAAGCATCGAGCCGGACAGCATTGCGATCAAATGCCAACACGGCATCGTCCCAGAGTTTTTCGTAAATGTCCCGCTCGGGAGATTGTCCCATCATACCGCCAATGTATCAAGTCAAACGCCTTGAAGCCACCGTTTCGAAGATTGGCACGCGTTAATCACCGCCCAACCCAAAGCACATCTAAATTGCCCGGACCGCCGCGTCCGCCGCGACGTTGACCGGTCGGCGCATTCGTGGTTGATGTCGTTGCTGCCGGCGCATTTGTCGTTGTTTGCGGCAAACGCTCCGTGCAAATCAAAATAATTTGGTTCTTCTTGGTGTCGAGCGACGACGTTCTGCATCCCGCTTTCGTCTGCACCGTTTGTTCCACCGCAAAATTCGTCGGACTGCTTTCTTTGATGATGGTCAGCGTGCCATCGCGTTGCGAACTCCATGCTTCCATCGTCGCCGGATTGAATCCGCCGCCGTCCGTGCCGTTGCCGATGGGCAATGTCGTCAAAATTTTTCCGTCATCCGCATTCACTACCACGCAAACACTTGGGTCCCCGCACATCGCAAACAAAATATGATTCTTCGCATCCAATCCGAGTCCGCCCGGCTCGCCCGCGCTTTCGCCCAAATCATATTTCGTCACCAACTTCATCGTCTTCAAATCCACCACCGCAATTTTCTTTTCGTCCTCAACGTCCACGAATAATTTTCCCTGCCCGTCGCTTTGCGCTTGTTCCATCGCGCCGCCGACTTCAATCGTGCCCGTCACCGTGCCGTCCTTCGGGTCAACCAGCGTGATGCTCGGCGACGAATGACTTAAAATCAAAACTTTGCCGGTGAACGGCTCCAGCAAAATGCCGTCCGGCCCGCCTTGCACATCAATGTCTTTTATTTTCTGCAACGTCTGCGTATCGAACATGCCCAGTGGCTTGCTGCTGCTGATGCCATGATGCGACTTGGAATCAATCGCCACGCCATGACCGCCGATGTTTGTGATGCAACCAACGTATTTATGCGTGTCCAAATCAAACACGAACGTATTTCCGCCACGCGGCACATAAACGCGACGGCCATCGCTGTCCGCATACACATAATCCGTGCCACCACTGCCCATGAGCTGCGTTGTGTCGAGAACTTTGTAAGGCTTGTCCGATTGGGCGAAAACATTGCCGGCCAATAACGCCAGCAAAACACATGAAAATTGCGCTAATTGTTTCATAAGATTGAAATGATTTATATCGGCAATTGAGCAGACGCGAAAGAATGAACCATAGTTTCAAAATTACAACTTTGTAATAACTCGCCCGCCGGACTATAAAGTCGGTCGCGACAAGATGACAAATTTTTCATTTCTGAAATCATGGCGCATTGTTTAGCGTTTCACCTGACATTAAATCATCATGCGCCGTTTTTTAAAAGACCAGCCGTTCTCATTTCCACTGTAGTTCTGCTGGTTGTATTTCTAATGAAATTTCCGCGGCGTGTCTGACAATTGTTTTGTTCCGGCGCGGGGCAATCACCCTATGGTAACTGCACTGCTTACAGATTAAATTTGAATCATGAAATCCACTCCCAAGAAAAAATCCCAAACCTTCGCCGGTCTCATCGCGGAAATTTATGAGACATGTGGCAAACAACGCGCCAAAGGAATTATTCGATTGGCCGGCAAAGCCCATCTCATTCAATTGCCGGGACACCGATGTGTCGAATTTGTTTGAGGGATACATTCTTCCAGTTGATTGTTGCGGAACAAATCGGCATGCGATTGGATAATTTTTTCCGCACTCAGTCGCGGACGCCCAAATTATTCTTCCCACGTTTCCAGTTCTTTGCGCAATTCGTCCAGCGGCAAACCGACAACATTGCTGAACGAGCCGGAAATTTCCGAGACAATCAGCGTGCCGTGCTCCTGAATCGCGTAACCGCCGGCTTTGTCCAGCGGGTCAATTTTTTTGAGGTAATTTTTGATTTGGTCGTCGCCCAGCGGATGAAAAGTCACATTCGTAGCCACCGCGAATAATTTTTCGCGATACGTTCGCTGTTGGATCAAACTCACGCCGGTGACAACCTGATGCGTTTTGCCTTGAAGCTGCAAAAGCATTTCCTTCGCCTCGTTCAAATCCTTCGGCTTGCCGAAAACTTTGCGCCCGAGAAAAACCAGCGTGTCCGCGCCAATCACAAGGCAGTCGGGAAATTTTTTGGCAATCGAACGCGCCTTGCGATGCGCGTTCAACTGGCACAATTCGTAAGGCGAAAGCTGGTCGTCAAAAATTTCCTTTGCGCCGTCGGATTTGATTTGAAATTCCAAATCCAATTGCCGCAGCAATTCCATTCGTCGCGGCGATTTCGAAGCCAAAATGAGCGGCGGCACATTCACGACGCCAATTTATGCCGGAATACAAATTTGTCGAACGCAGAAATTTTACAAATTTTTGAACCTTGAACGCTGAACGCTGAACCATGAAACTGGCTGCGTGCAAAACAAACGCCACATCGTCAACATCGCGCTCATCGGTTTCATGGGCACGGGCAAAACATCCGTCGGCAAACTCGTGGCGGAACAATTGCATTTCGATTACCTCGACACTGATGAAATGATTCAATCCGCCACCGGCAAAACCATCGCGGAAATTTTCAAAAATGAAGGCGAAAAAAATTTCCGCGAATTGGAAGAAAAGGTTGTGGAAGAAATTTCCGTGCGAACTAAAACCGTAGTTTCCACCGGCGGCGGCTTGCCGGTGAATCCAAATAATCTTGCGACTCTGAAATCGCACGCGCTGGTCGTCTGCCTTTGGGCGTCACCGGAAAAAATTTGGGAACGAGTCAAAAACCAATCGCATCGTCCCCTGCTTCACGACGAAAATCCCCAGCAAAAAATCCGCGAACTGCTCGCCGCCCGCGAGCCGTTTTACAAAAAGGCGGACGTTTTGCTGAACACGGAATTGCGCTCGCTTCGCGAGGTCGCGCAGCAGGTCGTCCATCAATTCCGCCTCGAATCCGCGCGCCGATGAAAGAACAAATTCGTCAGCACGCGCTGGAATTGGGCTTTGACGATTGCCGGTTCACTTCCGCAAATGTTCCCGATAACGCTCAACAATTTCAAAAATGGCTCGCCGAAAAAAAATTCGGCGAAATGTCATGGCTCGAACGCAACGCTGAAAAACGAATCGAGCTGCAAAAAGTTTTGGAAAATGCAAAAACAGCGATTTGTTTAGCTGCGAGTTATCATTTTGAATTTCCGCAATCCGCAATCTGCAATCCGCAATCGGGTATTGTTGCCCGCTACGCTCAATTCGACGATTACCACAACGTTTTAGCGATACGACTTAAATTGCTGACGCAATTTGTCAACGAAACAGGCAGCGCAGAAACAAGGTCACTTTGGTATGTTGACACCGGTCCGATTTTGGAACGCGACTTGGCCCAACGCGCCGGAATTGGATTTGTCGGCAAGCATACTAATTTAATTAGTCGTAAATTTGGCAATTGGATTTTTCTTTCGGAAATCATCACGACGCTCGAACTCCAACCGGACGCGACGGAAAAAAATCATTGCGGCAAATGCACGCGCTGCATTTCTGCGTGTCCGACAAATGCGATTACCGCGCCATTTGAACTGGACGCGCGCAAATGTATTTCGTATCTGACGATTGAGTTGAAAGGTTCGATTCCGATTGAATTCCGCCGCGCCATCGGCAATCGCATTTACGGCTGCGATGATTGCCTTGCCGTTTGTCCGTGGAACAAATTTGCGCGCGAGGGACAATTGATGAAATCGCATCTGCGAAACGATTTGCAACAGCCGGATTTAATTGAACTGCTTTCGCTCGATGCTCAAAATTTCAAACAAAAATTCGTCGGCTCGCCAATTTTGAGAACGAAACGCCGCGGATTTTTGCGAAATGTCTGCGTCGCGCTTGGAAATGTCGGCAATGAATCAGCTTTGTCTCATTTGGAAAAAGCCGCGAATGACTCGGAAGAATTGATTCGAGAACACGCGCGCTGGGCGATTTCAGAAATTGAATCGCGCGAAAAATAATTTATTCGGGAATTGTCTTCAACTCAACGTCACCGTCAATCGCATGATGTCCGCCAACCGAAGCGCGAACCGCTTTTACGTCGTCCGCTGTCACCGCATCGGCGTTGTTGCCCCACGACGCGCGGATGTAAGTCAATATCGCCGCCAAATCAGCATCGGACATCGCGGAACCGACCGCCGCCATGCCCGTTGGAAAATTCATCGGTTGCCCTTTGACGGTGATGGTGCCGTTGAGCCCCAACTGTGGAATTTCCACCAGTCGATGAAAACCTTTCGCGTTCACCCATTCCGAACCCGCGAGTGGCGGCGCTTTGCCGGGCATGCCCATGCCGTCCGGCCCGTGGCATGTGCCGCAATTAATTTCGTAAACCTGTTTGCCATGCGCGACAATCGCCGCTTCGCCGGACAACGGCTGATACGCCGCCAATTGCCCCGCACTTTGATAAGGCCCGTAAACTTTCGCGTCGAACCAACCGCTGTGATGGTCGAAATAAACTCCGCCAAGAAAAATCAGCGTCAACATCAGCGCGATAATCCAAATCGGCACGGTCAAGTGCGTTGACGTTTGCGATTTCGAATTGGAAAGGTCGTGGTTCATTTTTTTTCAGCAGGCGCAGAAACCGTCGGCGTGAATGGCGCGTCATACAACGGCACGTCGGCGCGCAAACTCACCAAATACGCCGCAAGATTTTTCGCATCGTCAGTCGGAATGACTTCGGAATCGTCCGGCACAATTCCTTTCGGTAATGACAAAGCGTCCGGCGACAATTCACCGTTAATTTTCTTGCGGACGACAAAAAGATATTTGAACGGAGGCATCGCGGAATTTTTGTCCACGCTTTGCGGCGCGTAGAGATGCTGCAATTGCAAATTCATTGTGTAACGCGCACCGACGTTTGCCAAATCCGGTCCCGCGCGCAGACTTCCCAATTGCACCGGATAATCCCAAAGAAAATCTTCTGCAACACTTTGGCGAATTCCCCAGCCGCGCGAAATGTCCGCTCCAGTCGCATTAATATGAATTTCCGCCTTTGCGCCAGCCCCTGTGAGTTTGTCCGAATTGTCGCCCGCAACTTCCTTCGTTACGCCGGAAAAAATAGTTTTCGGCAATTGATTCGTCGCTAAATCTTTGTCCGCCGGCGCGATTTCGCCGAGAACTTTTTGCACGGCGCGCAAATTTTTCCCGGCGCCCATCAAAACCACGTCGCACGTCATTCCATCCTGTCGCACTTGCGTCGTATGACATGCCGCGCAACCTTGCGCGCGATAAACCTGCAAGCCGAGCGTCGCATCGCCGGTGCGTTGAAGCGGATATGTGTCCGTGGAATTGAGAACAGTCGTCTGCTTTTCGGTTCCCAATTGCGAAATGCCGCCGACAACAAATCCGCCAAATGACGCGCCGAGCGCGACGAACACCGCAAGAAAAATTGGAAATGAACTTTTCACGATTTCACCTCCGACGCTTGCAGCGGCGCGTTCAAAGCTTTCCAGCCGGATTTGAGCAATCCAAATTTCCATCTAGCGGTCATGACAAAAATATTTGCGGCGAACAGAAAACTACCGAGCAGTAACAGTAATTGGCCGGTCGTGCTGAAACGGAATGCAATCAGTGTCGCACTGGAAACATCGTCAAAAGCGATTTTTGGATTTTCCAATTTCATTCCCTGCACAATTCCCGCGACGGCGAGCGAGCCGACGAGTAAAACGAGTCCGGCGATGAACAGCCAATGTTGCACGCGGACAAATTTCGGATACGGCAATTCACATCCCATCACGCGCAGCATCAGTTCATAAAATCCGCCGAGGATGACAATCGCGAAGAAACCGAGCAGTTGAAATTGTGTTTGCGCCGGACCAAACCAGGTAAATCCAACGACACGGCTAAAATGCGGACACGCCTGCGCGATAAGCATCAGACTGGATAAAATAAACGCTGCCGTTCCAAATTTGATGTAGCAGAACGGTCCGCCTTTGCATTGCGTGTTCGCGCCATAAACCGTTTTCACAGAAATTTTCGCGATGGCAATCAACGGAATGATTAACAGCGCCGATGCGACCGTGCTTGCGGCAGGCAGCCAAGCCGGAACCGGCGCGCCTTGCGGAATGCCACACCACGTTCCAAAAATAATCAGCGTCCAAAACGCGAACAACGCGAGATAATGATTGTGCAGCGGGCGTCCGGCGAATTTTGGCAGGAAATAAAATGCCGCGCCAATGCCAACGAGCGCGAGCCAGACGAAAATTAAATTGTTCGCGAACCACCAATCAATCACCGCTTGCGCCACACCGCGAACAGGGCAAATCACGAGAAAGAAATTTGCCGCCGCATAAATCCATGGAAACCAAAGCAGCGCGGCAATCAAAAACCAGTGCGACACGTGCAATTCGCGATGATGCCGCGCGCCGAACGTTGCGAATGCAGAAATCGCAAACAGGAAAAATGCGCAGAGCAATAAAACAAACGCGCCGCGACCGTATTCCAGCCACAAAAAGCCGGTGCTGTTGCCGGACAAAATTACCAGCGTTCCCACAACGACGCCCAGATGCCAAATGTTTGCAGCAACGATTGGCAGAAGCGGCAGCACAATCGGAATTTGGCTTAAGCGCGCAAAAATCCAGAGCATCACACCGAGCGCGGCGGGAATGCAAAAGCCGTAAAGAATTAAATCGTTCGCCGCCGGTTGAACGCGGCCGTAAGTCAGCCAAGCACAATTGGCAAACATGTCCGGCTTGTGAAACGTAAGCGAAGCGACAATCGAAAGCGCGAGGCCAATGACGAGCCACAGCGCCGCGCCGCCAAACAGTGCGAGCAGCGGCACGCGACAGGACGCGTCAATTTCGGAAACGGAAATTTTATTTTCGTTCACGTTCATTCGTAGAGATTTTTCTTCGGCGCGGCATTTGTCGGCGCGGGCGCACTCGCCTGATTTTCGCGCCAAATTAAATTTGCACGGGCACTTTCCGCACTCTGACTTGCGATTATTTGCATCGCGGTTTCAATTGGCAATCGGACGATGCCGCGTTGCTGGTCAACCCAGCCGGGATTTTCGAGCGCGATGCTTTCTGTATGGCGAATTTCCGCGAGCGATTTGGAAATCGTCGCGTCGCGTTCGGCGTCAATGGCCGGAACGGAAATGGAAAATTTCGCAATCGCGATGAGCGCGACGAAAATCACGAACGCGATGATAAATCCGATGGCCGCTCCGCTGGCGCGATTTACATTTTCGTGATTCATTGTGCGCCTCCTTCATCCGGCAGCGTGTCCGGCATTTCTTCCGGTTCGAGCGCAACGCCCATCGCTTCGAGCACGCGCGGGTCGCGTTGCGGATACGGCGGATGGCTCAAGAATTTTTTCAGGAACACCCACGCCAAAAATCCGCCCATGAGCATCATGCAACCGATTTGCACAGGCAGCCATTTCCACGGATAGCCGAAATTATTCGCGGCGGGCAAAATGTTGAAACTCAAATCCACAAAGTGCATCAGCCACGCCCATGCGCAAACCGGCAGCATAACTTTGAAATTTGATTTCACCTTCACCGGCAACAGAATGAAAAATGGCAGCACACAATGTCCGAAAATTAAAAATATGCTCCACGCAAACCACGAACCGTGTTCGCGGATGATGTAATAGAAAGTTTCTTCCGGCGTATTGGCGTTCCAGACGACGAAGAATTGCGAAAATTCCATGTAAGCCTGGAATAACGTGAGCGCGAAAAAGAGCGCGCCGATGAAATAAAATTGGTTGTCGTGCAAAACTTTGTCGAGGATGCGCTGACGTTGCAGCAATGCGGCGAGAATGTAAATCGTCGCGAGCGAAATCCACGCGCAGTTTGCGAAAAACCAGACGCCATAGACTGCGGAGAACCATTGATATTGCAGTGCTTTCATCCACAGGGCAGCGGCGAAGGTGATTGAGAGCGCCCAGGCGACGATTCCCCAGCCGGAATGAAAACGCATCCGGTAAGTGCAAAGCGGATCGCCGGTCACGTCCTGACGCAGCGACCAGTAGCTCAATCGCGACGACAGCAGCCACCAAATGCCGAAGAAAATTGCCGATGTGATTATGAAACCGGCGCAAGTGAACACCGGCCAGCGCGCTTGAATCAATTCATCCGTTGGCGGCAGCGTGAGCCAATGATAAATTTTCGGCGCAAGCAAAATGATTGGAATAAATAAAATTGCGAGCCACGGGAAAATCAGCGTCGCGATGTGTTCGCAGAAACGACGCGTCGCAACTGACCAACCGGCGTCGGTCAAATGATGAACAGTCACCCAGAACAGCGCGCCAAGCGCGACCGTAAGATAAAACATGAACGCGAGCAGCCAGGAAAACCCGAATTGCGTGCCGGGTTCGGTCTTCGAACTCAAACTGACGAACAAACCAATTACGGAAATAATTCCGCCAAACGCCATCAAAACAGCTGGCGCGCGTCGCCAGCCGGACAAATCCAGCGGCGGCGGCAAATGAGTTGTTTCGTTTGAACTCATATTACTTGTAAGCGGCTTGTTGCGCCGCGGGCAAATCGTTGGAGGTTCCAAGTTGGCTCAATTGCAACGCGCGCAAATACGCGATAACTGCCCAGCGGTCTTGCGTTTGAATCAGCGGGCCATAAGCGCCCATCAAACCTTTGCCGTGCGTAATGGTGTTAAAAATTTCGCCGTCGGCCATTTCGATGATGCGCTTGTCATGCAAATTTGCGACCGCCGGCATGTCGCCAATTTTTTTGGTAATGCCGTTGCCGTCGCCGAGTTTTCCGTGGCATGGCGCGCAATAAATGTCGAAACGTTCGCGTCCGCGCGCGAGCATTGCCGCGTCAATGCGCAGCGGATTGGTTTCGACAAAATTCGTCGTGCCGGAAATTTTTCCGGTATTGACCGGCGAATCTTCAAATGAATAAACCTCGCCGCTCGCGGTTTGAATCGGCGTGCTGCGCGCAATCGTTCCTTCGGGCGGCAATTGCGAACTGACGCCGTTGGCAAACATGTCGAACGGTTTTTGCGGGCGCAATTTCGGCTGGCGGTCCATGTCCGAGAAAATTTCCAGCGGTGGTTTGCGCGAAATGCGGCCGTGCAATCCGGCGATGGCAAAAATTGCCGCCGAGAGGACGAGAACCACGATGATTATGGAAATCAAATGGCGCATCAGTCGTTGTCCTCCACAATTTCGATTTGCGCGCCGCCGATTTCTTCAAGCAGTTTTCGCGTTTCCATCTCAGAAAATTTCGGGTCGTTCGCGCCGATGACGATGAAAAATTTATCGCGCGTGGCGAGCGAGAAGCGCGGATTTTTGAATAGCGGATGATGCCAGCGCGGCAATTGGTTCGTCGCGAACATGCCGACGAGCGCACCAATCGCGCCGCCCATGATGAGCATAATATATGCAGGCACAAAGGTCATCGGGGCGCTGAACATTGGCTTGCCGCCGACGATGAGCGGATAATCAAAGGCGTTCGCGAACCAAATCAATCCGACGACATTCAAAAACATGAACGCACCGCCAGCAAATGCAAACCAGCCGACGAGCGAATTTTTGTAGCCCATCACCTTTTCCATTCCATGAATTGGAAACGGCGTGAACACGTCCCATTTACGATAGCCGGCGTCGCGGACTTTTTTCGCGGCGTCCAAAAGCGCGGCAGCCGAATTGAATTCGGCGATGAGGCCGTAAATTTTCATTTCGCCGCTCCTTTCGCTTTCGGTTTGCGATGTGGGTCGGCGTCGGGCATCACGCCTTTGACTTCAGAAATTGCGACCATCGGTAAAAATTTCACGAACAGCAAATACATCGTGAAGAAAACGCCGAGCGTGCCGATGTAAGTGCCGATGTCCACCCATGTCGGGAAATAAATTCCCCAGCTCGACGGCAGAAAATCCTGATAGAGCGAGCCGACGACGATGACGAATCGCTCGAACCACATGCCGACGTTGATGCACAGGCCGATGAAGAAAACGAGTTTCAGATTTTGGCGCGCGCGTTTGAGCCAGAGCAATTGCGCGAGACCAACGTTGATTAAAAGCATTATCCAGCCGCCATACCAATACGTGTGGCCGAAAAGGCGATGGCCGAAAACCCAGCGTTCGTAAGTGTCGCCGGAATACCACGCGATGAAATATTCCATTAAATAGATGTAAGCGATGGCGAGGCTGCTCAAGAGCGTGAGCTTGCAGACGCGGTCAATGTGCCGTTGCGTGATAATTTCTTCGAGGTGACAAAGTTTGCGCAACGGAATCAACAAAACCAAAACCATACCGAAGCCGCAATACACCGCGCCGACGACGAAGTAGAGCGGGAAAATCGTCGCGTGCCAGCCTGCGAGCATCGAGGTGCAGAAATCCAAACCGACGATTGAGCTCACGGTGAATACCAGCAACGTCGCGAGTCCCGCGAGAACGACGTAAGCTTTTTCGTAATTGTGCCATTGCCAAGCCGAACCGGTCCAGCCCATCGAAAAAATTCCGTAAGCAAATTTCGCCGGTCGCGATTTCGCGCGGTCACGCAATGCGGCAAGGTCGGGAATCATTCCCATATACCAGAACAGCGTTGAGACGACCAAATAAGTGTTCACGGCGAACACGTCCCACATGAGCGGCGAACGAAATTGTGGCCACAAACCGTTTTGATTCGGAATCGGGAACATGAACCAGTCGAACCACGCGCGGCCGACGTGAATCCCCGGATAAAGTCCGGCCATCATCACCGAGAAAACGGTCATTGCTTCGGCGGCGCGGCCAATCGTCGTGCGCCAATGTTGTCGCGTCAGGAAGAGCATCGCCGAAATCAACGTGCCTGCGTGCGCGATGCCGATCCACCAGATGAAATTAACGATGTCCCAGCCCCACATAACCGGCGCACGATTTCCCCAAACGCCGACGCCAGTGGAAATCTGATAAATCAACATCGTCGGCAAAACAACGGCGGCGCAAAATGCAGACGGAATAAATGCGATGAGCCACCAGCGCGGAATTTTTCCTTCAGCGAACGCAGCCAATTTGTCCGTGAGCGCACCGAGGCCGCGATAATTTTCCACGACCGGCGCGCGGCGCAATTCCGCCGGCGGCGCGAGCACTTCTAAATTGGTTCCAGTTTCTGGCATTTGGCGTTAAACTTTTTTCTCTTCACCGCCGATTTTGCGATGTTCGTATTCTTCCGTGCTATAAGGCACGTGATAATCCGGCATCTTCGGATTCGGATTGCGGATGCGCGCGAGATAACTCGTGCGCGGCTTCGTCAACAAATCGCCGAGCAACAAATAATTTTGCGGCAACGTTTTCAATTTCGAAACCGTGCTGTTCGGGTCGCTCACGTCGCCGAACATGATTGCGCCTGCCGGACACGCCTGCTGGCACGCGGTTTTCGGAATTGTTCCCG
>JAJPKI010000084.1 GCA_021323835.1 Verrucomicrobiota bacterium
AACCGATGTCGAAGCCGCTTTCAACGGCGACCCGGCCGCGTTGAGCCGGGAGGAAGTGATTGTGGCATACCCATGCATCGAGGCCATTGCGGTGCAACGACTCGCACACAAGCTGTATCGCGATGACATCCCGCTCATTCCGCGCATCATGACGGAGTGGGCGCATTTGCGGTCGGGAATGGATTTGCATCCGGGCGCGAGCATCGGCCATCACTTTTTTGTGGACCATTGCACGGGGACGGTTGTCGGAGAAACGGCCATCATCGGCAATCATGTGAAGATGTATCATGGCGTAACGCTCGGCGCGAAATCCACGGCGGGCGGACAGGGTTTGCGCGGCAAGAAACGGCATCCGACGATTGAAGATCGCGTGACGATTTATCCGGGCGCGACAATTCTTGGCGGCGAAACGGTCATCGGAGCGGGCAGCACGATTGGCGGCAACGTGTTCATCATGGACAGCGTTGCGCCGAATTCATTGGTCATTTACGACGGCCTCGACATGCGCGTGTTGAACAAGGCGGACAAGAAAACAGCCGTGGATTTTCAGATTTGATTTACTTCGCAGAATTTTCGGAGCTCGAATTTATGCGCGGATGTTTCAATTCCGGATGCGCTTTTTCCAGTAGGTAAATGTGCAAATTCTGCCTGGCGACGTAATTATTCGGGTCAACCTGCAGCGCGTGTTGCATGAGCGTTTCCGTATTTTGCCAGATGAACAATTGCTGCCGCGTCAGCACGGCGCAAGGAATCAAAACCATTGCCGCGCCCATCACGGCTAAAAAATTTCGCAATGATGCCAAAGTAATTTTATTTCCAATTTCCACAATCGCCCAAGTGAGCAGTAAATAAAATCCAATTGAAGGCAAATAGGTGTAGCGGTCGGCGATGGACAGGCGCGCGAGCGAAAAAACTCCACTCACCGGCAACAGCATGATTAAAAACCAAAACCAGCCAACGAAGAAATAAGGCCGTTTGGAAAAAACGACGATGACAAATATGGAAACAGCGTTCAGGACCAACGCGGAAAGAAAAAATTCCATGAATGGAATTTTCTCGGGACGCAAATAGAGAAACGAAAGATTGTCGGGCCATAATAACTTTTCGATGTAGCTGACGTAATTGACGGTAATATTTTCTATGCTGCTGAAAATTCCGCTGGAATTTTCCCATGCGCCGCCCGCGCGCTGGGCAAAAAGCGTGATGATTCCAGCGGCAATTGACAATGCGAGGAAAGGAATTTTTTCAACCAGCAACGGTTTCCATTTTTGAAATCGGTTCAATGGCCAGAAATCCAGTAACAGCAAAATCAACGGCGCACTCACGAGCATTGGCTTGGCAAGCAAGCCGAGCGTAAAACTTGCCAGCGACAATTGATAAAATAATTTTTTTCGTTGGGATTTGACGTGCAAAACGTAGAACCAAAGCGTGAGCATGAAAAATAATCCGCTTAAAACGTCTTTGCGCTCAGAAATCCATGCGACTGATTCCACTCGCAATGGATGCAGCGCAAACAATGCGGCGACAAACACGCTTCGCCAAAATGCGCCGGTTAGCGAATTTAAAAGCAGCAGCAGCAAAATGGAATTGGCGCAATGAATGAGGATATTTTCAAAATGCATTGGGCCGGCGTTCGCCCCAAATAACTGACAATCAAGTTGATGCGAAATCCACGTGAGCGGATGCCAGTTGGCGGAATGCTGGTCTACAAATGCCCACTCCACGCTCCATGTGCTCAAACCGTGGGAAACGTCGGGATTCTCGAAAATGTAATCGGGGTCGTCATAGTCAACGAAATCAAAATGGCGCGTCGGCCAGTAAATCGCGAGCGTGACGGCGGCAAGAACCAGCGCAACAATAAAAATGCGGCGGCGATGAAAAGGAGAATCCGTCACGCAATGATTTTGAAAAATTGCGGACGGATTCCAAGATTTTTTACGATTTATTGTGTGACGATTTTATAAATCGGACCGTTTTCCATGAGCGCATAAAGTTCGCCATCGTTGTCTTCGGCAAAGCTGGTGATGTTTTCCTTTTGGTCCAGCAACGTGCCGTGCTCGGTGACTTTGTGCGCCTCATAATCGTAACGCAGTCCCCAAATTGTTCCCGATTGATAATCGGCATAAATGTAAATGCCGTCGAGTTGCGGAAATTTTTTGCCGCGATAAACGTATCCGCCGGTCACGCTGTTGCCGGTGCCGTGGTCGGGGAACATTCCTTCTGGCTGCAAGCTCGGCTTGTGCGGGTGCGGATATTCGATGACGGGGTCAATGAGTCCGTTGGTGATGCCGGGTTTGAAATGATGCGCGCCTTCACGAATGCTCCAGCCGTAATTGCCGCCTTTGGTGACTAAATCAATTTCTTCCCACAAATCCTGTCCAACGTCGCCGACCCAAAGCGCGCCGTTTTTACGGTCAAAGCTGTAACGCCATGGATTTCTGAAACCGTAGGCCCAGATTTCATGCTTGGCTCCGATGCCGCCGTAATCCAACTCATTCGCAAAGGGATTATCGGAAGGAATGCCGTATTGCAATTGACGAATGCGTTTGCCGGAACCGAGTGTGGCGCGCGTGTTCACGTCGATGCGTAACATTTTGCCGAGATATGTGGCAGTGTTTTGGCCGTTGCCAAACGGGTCGTCGCCGCGACCGCCATCGCCGAGTCCAAAATATAAATAGCCGTCCGGACCGAACTGCAACAGCGCGCCTTTATGATTCCAATATGGCTGGAGCACTTCAAAAATCACGCGCTCGGAGCTCATGTCCACTTTATCCGGGTCGCTGGCAGAAACTTTGAATTCACTGATGACGCTGCGATACGGAAACGCCACCGGCAAACCGTTGTCCAATTTCTTGATGTCGGGATATGCGGACTCAATTGCTTTGTCCGTGAGTTCGTTGTCGGAAATTTCCAACTGCGATTTGCCCGGTTTGTTCTCAAGCGTGTAATAGGCATAAAGCAATCCATTGGTTTTGAAGCCGGGATGAAATGCGATGCTCAACAAGCCGTCCTCGCGTTCAAAATGCACATGACGGTCAGAGATATTCAAAAATTCTTTCGC
>JAJPKI010000142.1 GCA_021323835.1 Verrucomicrobiota bacterium
CACCGCTCGGCCAGAAATGAATTTTGGAATCGTCGGGCAACGCCATCCAGCGCAATTTCACCGCGCCGTCCGACCAGAGCGGCGTAATCACGTCGTAAGGAATTAAAAAATCCTGTGGCGTGAGATTTTTCAAGTCGCTGAACACGCCGGTTTGCGAAAGTAATTTTGGAATTGGCCGGCTCGGCTTCGCACCGCCGCGTTGCAACGTGGAAATGTGTCCGCCGATGCTGCTCATCTGGCAGAAATAAATTTCGCCGTCAGCATCCGTGCCGAAGGATGAAAGACCGGTGTAATCGGCGCCGGAATTCGGGCCGTCGCCTTTGGGCATGACGCAGAGGACGGTTTTGCTCACGGGCGTCGTGTCTTCGTTCATCGCCCAAATGATGCGATAAACGTTGTCGCCGAAAATATATTTGCTGCCGAGGTCGCTCGCGAATTTTTTGCCGCGGTAAACGTAACCGCCGATGACCGCGCGGCCGTCGCTGTGCGGATAATCGAGAATCGGCGGCTTGTCTTTGCCGATGAACGGCGGCATCAAATGACCTTGGTTGCCTTCGATTTTATTCCACTGAAAATTCAGGGCGCTCTCGTTCGTTTCAATCACGTCAATTTCTTCACGCGAACTTTCGCCGACATCGCCGATGAAAATTCTTCCACTTGGCGGGTCAATGGTCATGCGATGCGGACTGCGCAGGCCGAGACAAAAAAATTCTTCGAGCGCATTGGATTGGCCGACAAACGGATTGTCGTTCGGAATAAAATAATTTGTCGTAAATCCGTTTTGTGGCTGACGCGAAATTGGATGGCTGATATTTCCGCCGCGACAATCCACGTCAATCCTCAAAACGCCGGAGTAAAGACTCTTGTTGATGATTTGGTCGTTGTCACCGACCGAATTGTCGCCAATGGTCAAATAAAGAAATCCATTTTGCGGATGAAAAAACATTCCGCCGCCATCGTGCCAGATGGTTTGGTTGGTCTGGTCAATGAGAACAGTTTCGGAATTCGGAATCGCAATTCCATTTTCATCGAGCGTGAAGCGCGAAAGCCGGTCGTGGTAAGTGTTTGGCAAAATTGGATTTGGCCGAGTATTCGGGTCGCCGACGACAGTGCCGGAATTAACAGCGGTGTAATAAACAAAAATGAAATGGTTCGTCGCAAATCCCGGATGAAATGCCACACCGAGCAAACCGGAATCGTCCCATCCCTGACAACGGTCGTGAATATCGAGCGCGAGTTTTTTTTGCGCGACGCCGGAAGAATTTTCAAAAGTCCAGACGCGACCTTCGCGTTCCCAAACGCAAAGTTGATTTGAATTTGGAATTGCCGACAATCCGACGGCATTTGTGAACTGTAAATTTGGAAATGCAACGACTGCCGACCAGTTTCCCGAAATGGCCGGAGCCGTTTCCGGCATCGCGCCATTGAGAAATGCGCCGACTTGCGGGCGCGAATCGAGACCGAACGGTTTTGCGTTTGCGGAAAAGACAAAACCGCCGAGCGTGGCAAAAAGCAAAATCCATTGGCGATTTTTAAACAACATCCTTTGTTAAAACCCGGATAAGATTCTCCGTTGCGCGCGCGGCGTCAAATTGTTTCCGCTTTCCGCTTTTCATGTTCCGCTTTAACCTGCTCGCATGTTTCGTCCCTGCATTGACCTGCATGAAGGCAAAGTAAAGCAAATCGTCGGCGGCACGCTTGGCGATTCCGGCTTGCGGACGAATTTTGTTTCTGAAAAACCCGCGCGCTGGTTTGCCGAACTTTACAAGCGCGACAATCTTCGCGGCGGCCACGTCATCATGCTCGGCACAGGAAATGAAAGCGCTGCACGCGAAGCACTCGCGGCCTTTCCCGGCGGAATGCACATCGGCGGCGGAATCAATTCTGAAAATGCAAAATCATGGCTCGATGCCGGCGCGTCGCACGTCATCGTCACGAGCTGGGTTTTTCGCGAGGGCAGGGTGGATTGGGAACGACTCGGTGAATTGGCCAAAAAAATCGGCAAAGAAAAATTGGTTCTCGATTTAAGTTGTCGCAAGCACGACGGAAATTATTTTGTCGTCACCGACCGCTGGCAGAAATTCACGGAGCTTGTCGTGAATGAAGAGACGCTGAAAAAATTTTCCGATTATTGCGCAGAATTTTTGGTTCACGCAGTTGACGTGGAAGGTTTGTGCCGCGGCATTGACCGCGAGCTTGTTGAATTGCTCGGCAAATTTTCGCCAATTCCGACAACTTACGCCGGCGGCGCAAATTCCATTTCAGATTTGGAAGCGGTTACGGCTTTGAGTAGTGGCAAACTGGATTTAACGATTGGCTCGGCGCTGGATATTTTCGGCGGCAGCGGCGTGAAATACGAAGACTGTGTAAAATTTAATCAGACAATTGCCGCAAAAGAACACAAAGGTCACAAAAAATAAATCTGCGCTCTTTGCGTTCCTTCGCGGCTATTTTATAATTACTTCGCAGCATCAATCTTCGACGCCGTCAGCGTTTTCTTGCCGTTATCTTCCGAAACCGTGCCGGTCACAGTCGCTTTTTCGCCGGCGGTTCCGCAAATGTTGTCGTGAAAATTTTTGCTGGTATCGTTTTGTGCCAGATAATAATTCACCGTTTTTCCATTTTCTTCGACTTGCAGGACGTTTTGGCATTCCTTGGTTTCATGCAGGGCACATTTGGCGCAGACCGCGTTGCCGGTCAAAGTGACCTCTTTGGAGGCATCGGCAGCAGTCAGTTTGAGGCTGGAAACCGCCAGCAAAGCTGCGGCGGCGATAAGAGACAGCAGTTTGGATGTTTTCATAATCATAGTTTGGATGCTCCTTTTGGGGACTTGTTCCATTGATATGACTACTCCCATCGGG
>JAJPKI010000355.1 GCA_021323835.1 Verrucomicrobiota bacterium
ATTGCGCTGGGAAATTTTTCCTTCCTTCGTGCGATCAAACACTGCGCCCCACGCTTCCAGTTCGTGAACGCGCTGCGGCGCTTCTTTTGCATGCAATTCAGCCATGCGCCAGTTGTTGACGTATTGGCCGCCGCGCATTGTGTCCGCAAAATGAACTTTCCAATTGTCGCGGTCGTCCACGTTGCCCATCGCCGCCGCCATGCCGCCTTCGGCCATGACGGTGTGCGCCTTGCCAAGCAGCGATTTGCAAATCAGCCCGACTTTGACGCCGGCTGCAGACGCTTCAATCGCCGCGCGCAATCCTGCGCCGCCCGCGCCGATGACGAGAACGTCGTATTCAAATTTTTCGTAATTGGTAGCCACAATAGTTTAGGAAATAATTCTGATGTCGTGCCAGATGCCCATCGCACACAGGCGAACGTAAACGTCGGTGAATCCGACCCAGAACAAACTAATCCACGCCCACATCATGTGGCGTTTATTCAGGCAGCTGACGCAGGAATAACTTTTCGCGCAGGCCGGATGTTTTGAAGGCGCATTCAAAAATCCTCCGATTAAATGCCGCAACGAATGGCAGCCGAATGTGTAACACGAGAGAAAAATGACGTTCAACGTCAAAACAAGTGAGCCGATGCCGATGCCAAAATGTTTCACGCCATTTTCGACGAACCAGTATCCGTCCCATGCATCGCGCGCGAGGACGAGAATGAAAATGACGGCCAAATACATGAAGTAGCGGTGGACATTTTGAATGATGAGCGGGAAATATTTTTCGCCGAGATAACTTTTGCGCGGTTCGCCGACGGCGCAATTCGAGGGGTCGGCCCAAAATGCTTTATAATATGCGCCGCGATAGTAATAGCAGGTGAAACGAAATCCGCCCGGTCCCCACAAAACAAAAAATGCGCCGGAAAAAATCAGCCAGTGCGGCCACCATGATGGTTTGCCGAACCATGCATGCGGCGAAATTCCAAAAATTTCCGGCGAAAAAAATGGCGAGAGGTAATTTGCTCCACCTCCATTGAACCAGTAAGCGCAGTTTCCGTTGTAAAGCGGATGAAACGCCGCCCACGTGGAATAAACGATGAACGCTGAAAATCCGAGAAAAACTGCGAGCGGTTGCAGCCACCATGCGTCGGGACGAAGCGTTTGCCCAAAACTGCGTTGTTGCGGCAATGCGTTGACGTCGGCCATGAGACATCAATCTACGGAATTTGTTCCTGCTGCGTCAACATTAGTAAAGCAAATATAAGCGGAGCTTTGTCCGAACTTGCCAAAAACTTATCGCGCGGAAGCCGGATGTGCCGACCATTCGTTCAATTCGCGCTCGCTTTTTGCCGCCGGCGAAAGGCCAAGCAACTCCAAGGCTTCGCCGACGAGATAAAGCGAGCCGGTGATGACAACGAAATGGTCGCCGGAAATTTTTTGCAACGCATCGACCAATGATTTTTCAGCAAAGATTTTTGCCGACGGATTTGCGGCACGACAAACATTTGCTAATTCGATTGGATTCGCCGTTCGTTCGCTTGAAACCGGAACGCAAAAAATCTTTCCCGCCAGCGGCGCGAGAATTTCGCAAATGTGCTGCCAATCTTTGTCCTGAAGAATTCCCAGAACGAGCGTCCGTTTCATGCTACCGAAATTTTTTTCGATGGCGCCGCGCAATGCGTTCGCTCCCGCAACATTACGCGCGCCATCGAGCAAAATCTTTTGGCCGCTTCTTTCAATCAATTGCAAACGTCCGGGCCAATTCACATTTTTCAACCCGATTTCAATTTGCTTTTGCGAAACTGGCATTTGCTTTTGCAAAACTTCAACCGTTGCCACCGACAGCGCAGCATTTCGCTTTTGATGCTCCCCTGACAGTGAACTCTGAACCTTAAACCCTGAACCTTGAACTCGTGTCAGCGGCGCATTCTTCTCTCTGGCAATTTTTTCGATGACGGCAAATGCTTCCGCATTTTCAACCGCCGTCACAATTGGAATTCCATTTTTAATCATGCCAGCTTTTTCAAAAGCGATTTTCTCCAACGTATCGCCAAGCCATTGTTGGTGGTCGAAAGCGATGTTGGTGATGACACTCGCGAGCGGCGTAATAATGTTAGTCGCATCCAGCCGTCCGCCGAGGCCGGTTTCCCAAATCACCAAATCGCATTTTTGCTCCGCGAAAAATTTCAGCGCCATGACGGTGACGACTTCGAAAAATGTCGGATGATGATTTTCAGGAAATTGTTTGAACAACGGCTGCAATTCCTCGACGAGCCGCACAACTTCATTCTCCGAAATCAATTGCCGGTTAATTTGAATCCGTTCGCGAAAGGAAACCAAATGTGGTGAGGTAAATAATCCAATACGCAAACCTGCCGCGCGATAAATATTTTCGAGCACCGCGCACGTCGAGCCTTTGCCATTCGTGCCGGCGACGTGGATGAAGCGCAATTTTTCCTGCGGGTTGCCCGCGAGCGCGGCAAGTTTGAAAGTATTTTCCAACCCAAACTTCGCGCCGAACAAGCGCAAGCCGTAAAGAAATTGAATCGCATCGGAATAAATCACAACTCGGGATGATTTTGCACATCTCAAAGCGGTTGGCGATTTTTTTCCGCGCAATTACAATGATTGAGATTTGTTTTGGCCATTTGTATCGTGCCGTCGTGCCGCCGGAAACAAAAACTCCTTCGCTCAAAGCTCCCATTACTTCACTTTGGGGCGTCGGCGCTGAACGCGCGGTGCAATTGGCACGGCTGGAAATTTTCACGGTCGAAGATTTGCTGCTGCACAAGCCGCGACGCTACGAAGACCGGCGGCATTTCAAAAAAATTTCCGAACTTACCAAAGAAGAACCGGCCACAGCGCGCGGAACAATCGTCGCGCAAGGGTTGAAACGTTTTCGCGGCGGCAGTAAATCTGTCTTTGAAATCATTTTGGACGACGGCTCGGCGCGATTGCATTGCCGCTGGTGGAATCTGCCGTTCATGGAAAAATATTTTGCCATCGGCGACGAAGTTTTCGTTTTTGGCAAACTTATCGAACTCAAGCCGCGCACGATGGACCATCCCGAAACCGAAGTCATCGAAGG
>JAJPKI010000031.1 GCA_021323835.1 Verrucomicrobiota bacterium
CGTTATTGCCACGCGGACGTTGAAAAATCCGCCTTTGCCGGAATGCCGCCAACGGAAACTTGCATGACCTGTCACTCGCAAATCTGGAAGGATGCGCCTATGCTCGCGCCCGTGCGCGAAAGCTTGGTGCACGACGAACCGTTGCGATGGAATCGCGTCAACGACACGCCGGATTTTGTTTTTTTCAATCACAGCGTTCACGTCAATCACGGCATCGGCTGCGCTACCTGTCATGGCCAACTCGACCAAATGCCGCTGACGTGGCAATCGCACACGCTTTACATGAAATGGTGTCTTGATTGCCATCGCACGCCGGAAAAATTCATCCGTCCACGTGACGAAGTTTTCAATTTGAATTGGACAGCGACCAATCAACTCGTGCTCGGCAAACAATTGGTCAGGCAATACGACGTCCATACCGAACAGCTTCAGGATTGTTCCATGTGCCACCGATGAAAATGCAATCGCAACATCTCTGGCGCAGGCTCGAAGAATTTTCCAATCCAAAAAAATTCAAAGAACTTTCGCACGATGAATTTCAAAATGGCGCATCCGATTTTTCCAATTTTAGTCGTCGTGATTTTCTAAAATTGATGGGCGCGTCGCTCGCTCTTGCCAGTCTACCCGCCTGCACGCGTCAGCCAATTGAACGCATTGTTCCTTATGTCAAGCAACCGGAAGAATTAATTTCCGGCAAGCCGATGTATTTTGCCACGGCGATGACGCTCGGTGGATTTGCGACCGGCTTGATTGTCGAAAGCCACGAAGGTCATCCGACGAAAATTGAGGGCAACCCTGACCACCCCGCGAGCTTTGGCGCAACGAATATTTTTCACCAAGCCGCGCTGCTCGATTTGTATGACCCGGACCGCTCGCAATCCGTTTTGAAAAACGGCCAGCCCGATTCGTGGGACAATTTTGTTGCCGCACTGCACGACGTTTTGGAATCACAAAAATCAAAAGGTGGCAGCGGTTTGAGAATTTTAACAGAAACCATTTCTTCACCTACGCTGCATTTTCAAATCCAACAATTGCTCAAGAAATTTCCCGAAACCAAATGGCATCAATGGGAACCGACCAATCGTGACAACATTTTTGAAGGCGCAAAGCTCGCGTTTGGCGAGATTGTCGAAACGCATTATCGCTTCGACAAAGCAAAAATTATTTTGTCGCTCGACTCGGATTTTCTTTATTCGCATCCAAACAGCGTTCGTTACGCCCGCGATTTTGTCAGCCTTCGTCGCGCACGCTTTCCGCAAACGAATATGAGCCGGTTTTACGTTATCGAAAGTTCACCGACTGTCACCGGCTCCAATGCCGACCATCGTTTGCCGTTGCGCTCGGACGAAATTGAAAATTTTGCGCTCGCACTTGCCGAAAAACTTGGCGCAACTTTTAATTCGAAATTCGAAATTCGAAATTCAAAATTTGAGAATTGGATTTCAGTAATTGCCGAAGACCTTTCGCAAAATCGCGGCGCAAGCATTGTCCTTGCCGGTGAAAATCAACCGCCACTGGTTCATGCAGTTGCACATTTGCTAAATAATTTTCTCGGCAATGTCGGACAAACGGTCACGTTCATCGAACCGGCGCAAGCAAATTGGATAAATCAAACCGAATCACTGCGCGATTTGATCGAAGCGTTGCAGCGAAATGAAGTCGAAGCGCTAGTAATTCTTGGCGGAAATCCTGTTTTCAATTCGCCAGCCGATTTTCAATTCGCGGAAAATTTGGCGAAGGCGAAATTCAAAGTTTATTTATCGCCAGATGTAAATGAAACGTCCGCACTTTGCGAGTGGCACATTCCGCAAAATCATTTTTTGGAATCATGGAGCGATGCGCGAAGTTTTGATGGAACGATTTCCATTGTCCAACCGCTCATTCTGCCGCTCTACGCCGGAAAATCGGCGCATGAAATTTTGGACGCAATCATTTCGCCGCCGGGCAGGAATGATTACGAAATCGTCCGCGAATTTTGGCAATCGCAAAATCAAAATGACAATTTCGAAAGCAGCTGGCGCCACGCATTGCATGATGGCTTGATTCAAAATTCAGCGTTGCCGGAAAAGAAAGTTTCGTTGCAACAATTTCCAATTCAATCCGCAATTGGCAATCCGCAATCCGCAATTGAGATTACGTTTCGTCCCGACGCGACAATTTTCGACGGACGATTTGCCAACAACGGCTGGTTGCAGGAATTGCCAAAGCCAATTACAAAATTGGTTTGGGACAATGCGGCGTTGATTTCTCCGGCGCTCGGGCAAAAAGAAAATTTGGAAAACGGTGACGTTATTGAATTGGAATTTCAAAATCGAAAATTAAAAATTCCGGTTTGGATTACACCCGGCCAACCAGAAAATTCAATTGCGTTGCAATTTGGAAATGGTCGCAAAACTATTGGCAATGTTGGCCGAAATGCAGGTTTCAATGTTTTTGAATTGCGAAATTCAAATTCGCTTTGGTTCGGCAATGGCGCAACTTTGAAAAAAACCGGCGAAGAATTTTCGCTGGTTTCGACACAAGTTCAGCAAACGATTGATTCTGACGAGCGACAAATTTTGCGCGAAGGAACGTTTGCAGAATTTCTCCGCGACGAAAATTTTATTCGGAAAAATTCCGAGTCGCCCCCGGAAAACGAAACGCTTTTTAATCCGCAGGAATTCAAATACGACGGCTATCGCTGGGGAATGGCGATTGATTTGAGCGCGTGCATCGGCTGCAACGCCTGCACAATCGCCTGCCAGGCGGAGAATAACATTCCTGTCATCGGCAAGGATCAGATCGCCGCGGGACGCATCATGCACTGGATCCGCGTGGACAATTATTTTCGCGGCGCGCCGGACAATCCGCAGACGA
>JAJPKI010000328.1 GCA_021323835.1 Verrucomicrobiota bacterium
CCGTCGCCCGTGCGGCAAACGGCCGGTTGCGAGCCGCTGGAACATTCGCGCGTCGGCAAACCGTCAGCTTTGCCAAACGTGCGGCCGGAAATAAAATTGATTTTTCCGTCTGCAAAATCGTTGAGCGACGTTTTAAGAATTCGCATCAACCCGGCATTTGAACCAATCCAGAAATAATCGCCGTCTTCAAAAATGTAGCCGACGCTATCACTGGCAAGTCCGTCTCGGGCGGAGATTGTTTTCCATTTGCCGTCTTTCAACCGCGCCAATCCGTGGCCAGCCGTGCCAATCCAAAGCGCGCCTGATTTGTCGGCGTATAAAAATGAAATATCGTTGGCAACTTCATTGGTCGTTTGAACCGATGAAAATTTTCCATCCTTGAACAAATTCAAGCCGCGGCTTTCCGTGCCGGCCAAAATATTTCCATTTGCGTCTTCTGCAATCGCGCGAACGGAATTTTCCGACAGGCCGTCGCGTGTCGTAAATAATTTCCAATTTTCACCGTCAAAATTGCCGAGGCCGCGCCGGGTTCCGGCCCAGATTTGTCCGTCGCGACTTTCAAACAGCGCAAAAATTTCGCCTCCAAGAATTTGCGCGCCGGACGCAGGAACAAATTGGCCGTTTTGAAATTGAAACAATCCTTCCTGCGGTGTGCCTGCGAAGACCTGCTGTTGTTTCGTAACCAGAACTGCCGACGCCCCGGACCATTTTCCGACCGAATAATTTTGCACCGCTCCATTTTCGTCAAGGTGAGAAAATCCACTCGCATTAAATGCCGTCCAAAATCCGCCGTCGGCATCCGGCGAAAGTGATTGCGCGTCTTTCTCCGGCAAGTTGGCCGGCATGGTGAAAATTTTTTGTTTGATGCGGCTCAATCCGCCGCCGTCCGTGCCCGCCCACAAATTTCCGTCGCGGTCAACGCACAATGACAGCACATAAACCGACGACAGTCCTTGATTCGTGGAAATATTTTGAAAATTGCCATTTGCGTCCGACCAAAAAATTCCCGCGCCGAGCGTGCCAACAATTAAATTTCCCGCCGTGTCGCGACACGAGGCTTTTATCTGCAGGTTGTTCCACGGAAACGTTCCGGCAAATTTCTTTTCGCGCTGCCAGTTTTGAATCGGGCCGTAAGCAAATCGCACGCGGCCGGGATAAAAATTTGTTTCGCCATTGTGATATTGAAACAGTCCTCCAACGGTGTTGAACCAGACATTGCCCGCAGAATCTTCGTCAGCATTCATCACATCCATGTCGCCGGGAAATTTTTCCACAATTCCATTTTTAATTTTGCACAAACCGGCGTTTTCCGTGCCGACAAAAAGATTCGTCCGGCTGTCTTCAAACAAAAATACAATCCGGTCGCCGGGCAAATCCGGCGTGTTTGCCTGATTGAAAATGGTGAAATGATTTCCATCGAAGCGCACCAGCCCGTGCAACGTGCCAATCCACAAATAACCGTCATGCGTTTGCACGACTGAAATCACTTCGTTGTCCGGTAAACCGTTTTCAACATTCCATGAATCCACAGTGAACGGCGATGAAGAATCGGCAATCGTTTCGCCCATTGCGGAAAAAACCATTGCCAAAACGCACGGCAACAGCAGCGCGAATCGGAGCGATTGAATTCGTTTCCGCATGAATGACGCGACAGAATACAAATCATTTCGCACGAATGAAATTATTTTTCAGAAATCGCTTGCCACAATTTGGCGGCGGGTTAATTTGATTTCGCCCAACGAGAACTGGGCGTAACGGCGGGCGTTGGCGATGAAATCGTGTGTATCGCCGCGCCCGCTAAATTTTTTGGGCAAATTATTTATGCAAGCCGTCCTGGATTACCTCAAACAAAATCAAGCCCGCTTCGTCGCGGAACTTTCTGAATTTCTGAAAATTCCCAGCGTCTCTGCACAGGAAAAACACAAGCGCGACATGCACGCGTGCGCCGCATGGCTCGTCGCACATTGCAAACAAATTGGCCTCGATACAAAACTTTGCAAAACCGATGGACATCCAATTGTCGTCGCGAAAACTTCGGGCAGAAAAGTGGAAAAAAAATTCCGCCCTCATTTTATGGTTTACGGGCATTACGACGTTCAGCCGCCCGAGCCGCTGGATTTATGGACAACGCCGCCGTTCGAGCCGCGCATCGAAGGCCGTTCCATTTTTGCGCGCGGTTCTACCGACAACAAAGGCCAGCACTTCGCGCATCTGAAAGCCGTTGAAGCCTATTTGAAAACCGGAACGCCCCTGCCCTGCGATTTGACCTTTGTCATTGAAGGCGAAGAAGAAGTCGGCAGCGAACATCTCGCAAAATTTTTGAAAGAGAACCGCGACGAATTGAATTGCGACGCCATCGTTGTTTCCGACACCGGCATGCCGGACAAAAATCATCCGGCGCTCACTTACGCGTTGCGTGGAATTATTGCCTTTGAAATCACGCTGCACGGACCGTCGCGCGATTTACATTCGGGAATTTTCGGCGGCGCGGTAGACAATCCGGCGATGGCGCTGTGCCAATTGCTCGGAAAATTGCGCGACAAAAATGGCCGCATCGCGATTCCAAAATTTTACGACGATGTAAAACCGCTCACGGCTTATGAACGAAAAGAATTCAAACGCCTGCCCATTACCGACCGCGAATTGCAAAAACTTCTCG
>JAJPKI010000229.1 GCA_021323835.1 Verrucomicrobiota bacterium
AGACGGGATTCTGCGCCGTATTCGCTTTCGAGGCGGAATTGCACGACTTCAAATTGCAGAGGGCCGACGGCGGCGAGCAGCGGCGTTTTGATGGACGAGTTGCGCAGATACAACGCCTGGATGACGCCTTCCTGCAAAAGCTGTTCGGGTCCCTGCCGAAATTGTTTGAACTTCGCCGTATTCGGATTGTGCAGATAGCTGAATGCTTCCGGCGTGAATCGTGGAATTTCTTTGTAGAGGATTTTTGGATCGGTCGTGAGCGTGTCGCCGATGCCAAAGCTGTCGTGGCCAACGAGGCCAATGACGTCGCCGGGAAACGCTTCGTCCACCGTCTCGCGTTCGTTGCCAAAAAGTTTATGCGAACTGGACAGGCGAACTTTTTTTTCCGACCGCGAGTGATGCACCGTCATGTCGCGTTCAAATTTGCCGGAACAAACGCGGACGAACGCGATACGGTCGCGATGTTTCGGGTCCATGTTCGCCTGAATCTTGAAAATGAAACCGCTGAATGCGGGATTTTCCGGTGAAATTTCGATGCCGCCCATCACGCGCGGTTTCGGCGCGGGCGAATGTTTGAGAAAACCATCGAGCAACAGCTGCACGCCGAAATTATTGCTCGCGCTGCCGAAGAAGACCGGCGTTGTTTTTTCCGAAAGCACCGCGGCGTCATCCCAATCGTGCCCGGCGTGTTCGAGCATTTCGAGTTCTTCGACCGTTTTGTGAAACGTCGCGTCATCGAGACGGCTGCGAATGATTTCATCGTGCAAGCCGCCGACCTCGACCGGCGCGCGGAATTGGCCACCGACGGTGCGCTCAAACAAATGCATCAATTGCGTTTGCCGGTCGAACACGCCTTGAAATTCAAAACCGTTGCCGATGGGCCAATTCACCGGAAACGCGCCGATGCCAAGCACGCTTTCCAATTCGTCCAGCAACGCGAGCGGGTCGCGCATCGGGCGGTCGCATTTGTTCATGAACGTGAAAATCGGCACGCCGCGCTGGCGGCAGACTTCAAAAAGTTTTCGCGTCTGCGGCTCGATGCCCTTCGCCGAATCAATCACCATCACGACGGAATCTACGGCGGTCAGCACGCGATAAGTGTCTTCGGAAAAATCTTTGTGGCCGGGCGTGTCGAGAAGGTTCAGGCGATATCCGTTGTAATCAAATTGCAGCACGGTCGAGCTGATGGAAATGCCGCGTTTCTTTTCAAGCTCCATCCAGTCGGACGTCGTCGCGCGCTGATTTTTGCGCGCGGTCACGGAGCCGGCCAGTTGCACCGCGCCGCCGTAAAGCAGGAGCTTTTCCGTCAACGTGGTTTTACCCGCGTCGGGATGCGAAATGATGGCGAACGTGCGTCGCCTCTGGATTTCTTTGGTTATTTCCACAACAGAGCCGCGCAAGATAACAGAAGAGCGTTCGGGAACAAGGGGAGCTTTCGACGCAGCGACCTCAAGACAACGAAAAATAATCCGCGCCTTGATAATTGCCGTCCGCCGTTTTGGCGATTTGCATCAGCACGTCGTTGACCAGCGTGCTCGCGCCGAAGCGAAATAAATCCGGCGTGAGCCAGTCGTCGCCGAGCGTTTCCTTGACCATCACGAGATACGCGAGCGCCTGTTTCGAAGTTCTGATGCCGCCGGCGGGTTTCATACCGATGCGGATGCCCGTCGCGAAAAAATAATCGCGGATGGCTTCGAGCATCACGAGCGTGACGGGCATGGTGGAGGCGGGCGAAACTTTGCCGGTGCTCGTCTTGATAAAATCACCGCCAGCTTGCATGGCGATTTCGCTGGCGAGGCGGACGTTGTCATAGGTGACGAGTTCGCCGGTTTCGAGAATCACTTTCAAATGCGCTGCCCCGCAGGCTTCTTTCGTCGCGGCAATTTCGTCGAACACCTTTGCGTGGTCGCCGGCGAGAAAGGCGCAGCGGTCAATGACCATGTCAATTTCATCCGCGCCATCGGCCACGGTGCGGCGGACTTCTTCCAGCTTGGTGCGCAGCGGATATTGTCCGCTCGGAAATCCGGTCGCGACGGCGGCGACGTGCACCGGCGAATTTTCGCCGAGAAATTTTCGCGCGTATTTGGTCATGTTGGGATAAACGCAAACGGCGGCGCAGCTCGGCACGTTGTATTTTGCTTCGGCAGGCGCGAGCGCCTTGCGACAGAGATAAGCGACTTTGCCCGGCGTGTCCTTGCCTTCGAGCGTCGTCAAATCGCACATGCTGACGGCCATTTTGAGTCCGGCGAGTTTGGCGCTGGTCTTGATGCTGCGTTTGGTGAACGCCGTAGTGCGTTCCTCGACCATTACGGCGTCAACGGTGGGAACGTGATGAGCAAAACGCGAATGGCGTGGCAAGAATTCCGGCCGCTTTGTCAATGCAGACACCTTCATAATTTAACCGATTCTGAAGGCGAAAATGCGCGGCGTCAATGCGGTTTCGTCACAACAATTTTATCTGCGCTTTTTCCTGCGCGAGCGTTTCACCGAGACTAGGACCGCGACCGTTGCGACGTTCGATGATGTGTTTGTCCACGGCGGGGTCGTATGGCACGGGATAATTGCCGTCGTAACACGCCATGCAAAAAGAATTTTTTGGCAGGCCGGTCGCTTTGACCATTCCGTCCTGCGACAAGTAGTAGAGCGAATCGGCGTTGAGATATTTTTGGATTTCTTCGAGCGAATGATTCGCCGCCATCAATTTGCTGCGGTCGGGAAAATCAATTCCGTAGACGCACGGGTTCATGTGCGGCGGACAACTCACGAGCACGTGCACTTCCTTCGCGCCGGCTTCTTTCAAATTGTTCACGCGCGCTTTACACGTCGTGCCGCGCACGATGGAATCGTCCACGACGATGACACGTTTGCCCTTCACGAGCTCGGCGATGAGATTTAATTTCACCCGCACGTTGAAATCACGGATGAGTTGCGACGGCTGGAGAAAACTTCGGCCAACGTAATGATTGCGCACGAATGCCATTTCGTAAGGAATGCCGGATTCGAGCGAATAGCCGAGTGCGGCGCAATTTCCGCTATCTGGCACAGGCACAACGACGTCGGCCTTGATTGGAAATTCACGTGCGAGCTGGCGTCCCATGTCCACGCGAACTTTGTAAACGTTGCGGTTCGCGATGTTGCTGTCCG
>JAJPKI010000221.1 GCA_021323835.1 Verrucomicrobiota bacterium
CGGACAGATTGCGGCGAGAAAATTATTTTTTTCGGCGGTGAGCATTCGTTCGTCGAAATGCGTTCCCGGCGAAAGGATTTGTGTGACTTCGCGTTTGACCAATTTTCCCGGACGCGCATCTTCTAGTTGCTCACAAATGGCAACTTTGCGTCCGGCGCGAAGAATTTTCCCGATATAACCGTTCGCGGCGTGAAATGGCAGACCGCACATCGGCACGCCATTTCGAGCGGTGAGCGCGAGATTGAGAATTTGCGCGCCGGATTGCGCGTCCTCAAAAAACATTTCATAAAAATCGCCGAGACGGAAAAGCAGTAGCGCGTCTTTGGGCAATTCGCCTTTGATGCGGCGATACTGCGCCATCATCGGCGTGAGTTGAGGTTCGGCAGACATGCGGCGGAGAAGTTAGCGGCGCGCGCGAACAAAATCGAACAAGTTTTGTTCACAATTCAAGATTTGCAAAATTCAAAATGGGTCTACAATGGATTTTAGCCTATGAAAAAAATCGAAGCCATCATCAAGCCGTTCAAACTTACGGAAGTTAAAGACGCGCTGAACGAACTTGGAATTGCCGGCATGACCGTGACCGAAGTCAAAGGCTTTGGCCGCCAGAAGGGTCACACCGAAATTTATCGCGGCAGCGAATACACCGTGGATTTTTTGCCGAAAATAAAAATTGAGGCGGTCCTCGCCGACTCGCAAGTCAAGGCCGCCGTCGAAGCCATTATCAAGGCCGCCAAGACGGGAAAAATTGGCGACGGAAAAATTTTTGTCTCGCCCATTGACGAAGCCATTCGTATCCGCACGGATGAACGCGGCGAAAGCGCGGTTTAATCCATCAATGCCGCGAAACGTAATCCGCGCGTGCTTACGCGCAATTCATTGAAGCCGAATTCTTCCATAATTGATTCGTAAATCAAAATGCCGGTGAGAATGACATCAGCGCGCGATTTCGGCAGGCCGGGGATTTCTTTACGTTGCGTCAGCGGCAATTTCCACAATTTTTTTCGATGCGACTGGATTTGTTTCAACTGCAAGTGAATTGCTTCAATTTTTCCACGGTCGTAGCGCTCCAATTTTAATTCCATTTTGGCGAGCAACGTTGCCGTTCCACCGGTTCCAGCCAATTGCACTACGCCGGATTTTTTTTCGCGCTCCAACGCCGGTTGTAATTTCGGACGCACTTCGGTTTGAAGAAAATTTTTGAGCCAGTCGCGGCATTTTGAAAATTCTTCCGCTGTCGGCGGGTCGCTGTGCGGAATTTTTTCCATGAGTCGCACCGTGCCGATTTGAAAACTTTCGGCGAAATGCTTTTCGTTGCCGAGACCCAAAATAAATTCCGTGCTTCCGCCGCCGACATCCAGCAACAGCAGTGGCGATTTGCCTAAATCGGAATTCACTGTGACGCCTTGAAATGCCCATTCGGCTTCCTGTTCGCCGGAAATAATTTCCACTTTAAGATTTGCCGCGCGCTCAATGGTGGAAATCAAATCGTCTTTGTTCACGGCATCACGTGCCGCGCTCGTGGCGATAACGCGAATGCTTTCCGCTTCGCGTTCGCGGGCGATTTCCGCAAATTCCCAGACGGCTTCCGCCGTTTTCGCCACGGCTTCGGGTTGCAAATGGTGCGTGTCGTAAAAATTTTTCCCCAACCGCGTTTGTTTGCTCTCTTCGTGAATGGGCGCTACATCGCGGCCGTGCACATCCGCCACCAACAATTTGATGGAGTTGGTGCCGACGTCAATGACCGCGCGGCGGATGGAGTTCACAGGCAAATAAATTACGAATCGCCGCCGCCAAAACCAAAATGAAAATTGTTACATTTTGCGGTCTTTTGCGTTTTCATTTGAGGCAATGTATTTTGCGCGCATGAATATTTACATTTTACGGCACGGCATCGCACTGGAACGCGAAGATTGGAACGGCGACGATTCCAAGCGCCCGCTCACGCGTGACGGTGAAAAACAATTGGAAAAAATTTCCAAGGCGATGAAAAAACTGGATTTGGAATTTGATTTGATTTTGTCGAGTCCATTTGAGCGCGCAAAAAAAACTGCGGAAATTGTCGCCGAACAATTGGATTTGAAAAAAATTCTGAAATTTTCCGGCGATTTAACACCGGAAGGCGACCCGGAAAGTTTAGTTGCAGAAATCAATAAACTAAAACCGGAAAATCCAGTGCTCGTCGGCCACGAACCGTATTTGAGCAACTTTATTTCACAACTCATTTCCGACGGCGAAATGGAAATGGATTTTAAAAAGGCGGGCTTGTGCAAATTGAAAGCGGAAAGGTTAAAATATGGCCGTTGCGCGAAATTGTGCTGGTTGCTCACGCCCAAACAAACGGAGTTGATGGCTTAACCAACGCGAAAAGAAATTCTTTGGATTAAATTTTTTCCGAAGCTGTGCTGCAAGCGGTCCAGAATTTCTTTGCGCCGATAACGAACAATTTCTGAAAGCCAAACATTGCTGTCCACGTTCACGAACAGCGTGCCTTTGTGCAAATTCGCCGGCTGCGCGTGCGCGACGATTGCCGGGTCAAGCAGCGAATTCCAAACTTTGACGATTTCAATCTCACCGCGCCGCGAATCCATTTTCAAATTGCCCAAAACGTTAGAAACGATTTTGTCCGCGTTGCGCGCGCGAACCGCCCGCGCCTTTTCTTCCGGCTCGACGTCAACGCCGCGCCATTGCGCCAAAATTTTTTGGCGCGCGGAGATTTTTCTCGGAATCGGCACGCCCAGAATTAACCATCAAGACACCAAGACACAAAGAAATTTCTACTCACAATCTATTCCCAAAGTTTTTTGACTTGCGCGACTCGACTTTGCGATGCAAAGTATTTGCATGAATTCAAATTGGGCCGAAGAAAATCTACAAACCATCCGCACATTGATGGAGCGCTCTGCGCTTTATCGCCGCGCGCTTGCACCAATTATGATTTATGCCGGCGTTATCGGCATCGCAACGGGGGGAGCCGGCGGGTTTCTACAAATCAATTCCACGCGACAATTCTGCGTGCTTTGGTTGTGCGCGGCAATTATTGCGATTACTGGCGCATTTCTTTTGGCGCGGCAGCAAGCGCTCAAAGACAAAGAACCGTTTTGGTCATCACCGACACGACGCGTGACAGAAGCGCTATTGCCGCCGCTGGCCGCCGGATTCTGCGCCAGTATGCTGCTCGCGACCTTCAGAAACGATCTCGCGCCGCTGATTTCGTTCGTTTGGATTTTATTTTACGGCTGTGCATTGTATTCTGCGGGGTTTTTCATGCCGCGAATTGTCCGATGGTTTGGATTGCTTTTTATCGTTTGTTCATGCGGACTTTTGTTGGCTTACGGCATTATTTGGAAAAATTCCGACCCAAATCCGAACGGCGTCATGGGATTATTCTTTGGCGTGTTGCATTTAGCGTGCGGTGCGTATTTGTATTTGACGGAAAAGGGAAAGAATGCGGCGTGAATCCGGAAACTTTTTTACAGCTCGACCGCGTGATTCACGAAAAAGGCCGGCTGGCGATAATGTCCATGCTCGCCGCGTCGGCGGAATTGTCGTTCACCGAATTGCGCGACGCGTTGGGCATGACCGACGGCAATTTGACGACGCACATTAAAGCATTGCAGCAGGAAGGCTACGTTTCCGTCGCAAAATCTTTCAAAGAAAAGCGCCCGCTAACGACGTGTTCGCTGACGACAACCGGACGCAAAGCGTTTGCTGAATACATTGACCTGCTGGAGAAAATCGTCAAGCAAACCAAATCCAAATAATTTTTTTGAACGAAAATGAATAACCGTCGTCAATTACTTTGTGACACAAAGTTAATATGAAAATTATTCGCGCGGAACATTTGGGAATGTGCTTTGGCGTGAAAGAAGCCATCGAATTGGCCGAGGAGACGGCAAAGCGCGAGCCGCTCACGATTTTGGGCGATTTGGTTCATAACGAAACCGTGTTGGCCGAATTGCGGACGAAGGGAATTCGCATCGAACAAAATCCGGCGGCGGTTCCAACGCAAAACGTGATGATTACGGCGCACGGCGCCTCGGAAAAGAAATTGGACGAAGTGAAAAATCGCGGATTGAAAGTTTTGGAAGCGACGTGCCCGCTAGTTCACGTGGCACATCGCAATTTGGCGAAACTTGTGCGCGAAGAATTTCATCCAATCATCATTGGTAAGGCTGACCACGTGGAAGTTCGGGGCATGACGGAAGATTTGTCTGAATTTGATGTCGTGCTTTCTGAAAGTGACGTATCGAATCTACGCGAACGGGAAAAATTCGGAATCATTTCGCAAACGACGCAACCGATTGAAAAGGTTTGCACGCTAGTTCAACTCATTCGCGAACGATTTCCCAATTCCGAAGTTTGTTTCATTGACACGGTTTGCCAACCGACGAAGCAGCGTCAACGCGCGGCGATTGAACTCGCTCAAACATGCAGTGTTGTCATCGTTGTCGGCGGCGCGAACAGCAACAACACGCAGGAGTTGGTTAAAACCTGTTCGCAATTTTGTTCGCGCGTTCATCATGTGCAAATGGCAAACGATTTGCGCAAGGAATGGGTTTTTGCCAACGACACAATCGGAATTACTGCTGGCACTTCGACGCCGGATTCAATCATCAACGCAGTGCAAGAAAAATTAAATTTATTCGCTCAATCATCAATCAAGGAAAATTATGCAAAACTGGCTGAACTACTTTGAACAAAACCGCGCGAACCGTTCGCCGGTTCCATGGGAAAAAGGAATCAATGTCGAGCCGCATTTGCGCAAGCCGCTGATTCGTTCGCTGCAAAAATTTCAATTAGGCGAAAGCGGCGAAGGGCGAAAATTAAAAAGTAACGCGCGAAAAACCGGCGACGCGACTTACGCCGTTGCGATTGATTTGTTTATCGGCGAAGAGCAGGAGCACGCACGGCTGATGGCAAATATTTTACGCGAATTAAATGCGCCGCTGCTCGCAAGCCATTGGAGCGACCATTGTTTCATTTTCATGCGACAATTGTTCGGCTTGCATCAGGAATTGATGGTGCTGCTGCTTCCGGAAATGATAGCCAAGCGATATTTCCGCGCGTTGCACGATGGCACGAACGATGCGGTTTTGCGAGCTGTGTTTGCGCAAATTGCACGGGATGAAGACGGTCATTTGGCATTTCATATCGAGTATTTGAGGCACGCGTTTGAAAAAATCTCGTTCACAAAAAAGATTTTTGCGCTTGTCATCTGGCGGATTCTTTTTCGCGCGACATGCGTGGCTGTGATGCTTGACCACAGGGAAATTTTACGTGCAATTGGAATGAGACCGCGCCAATTCTGGGACGATTGTGGAAAAATTTTTGATGAAGTGACGGCTGGCATTTTTAGCCCCGCGCATTTGCTTGCGCCTGCAAAATTTCCGGCAACACAAATTGGCTAGACAAATTTTCAATTCCGGCGCGTCATTAACAGGAATGCCCGCCGAAATTGAAAGGCTTTACGACGCGCACGCGCAGTCGCTTTTTGCCTTTCTCCTGAATTTCACCCGCGATGAATCCGATACGCGCGATTTGCTGCAGGAAATTTTCATCAAACTCGCGCGCGAACCGAAATTGCTTTCCGGCGTCCGCGATGAACGCGCTTTTCTCATCCGGCTGGCACATAATTCCGCAATTGATTTGATTCGCCGTCGCGGCACGCGCGAACGGACAAAGGAAAATTTTGCGGCAGAAATCGTTTCCACTTTTGCATCGTCGGAAAATCTGGATGAAAAATTCTTTCGCGATGAATTGTCCGAAGCGCTGGCGCAATTGCCGGAAGAACAACGCGCAGTTTTGCATCTGAAACTTTGGGAGGATTTGACCTTTGAGCAAATCGCGGAGGCGTTGGGCATTTCACCAAACACCGCGGCCAGCCGGTATCGCTATGGCCTAGACAAATTGCGCGAGCGGCTGCGTCATATTTACGAAGAAATAAAATAGCCGCAATTTAATGGGCACAAAAGAACTCAAAGAAGCGCAAAGGAATTGAATTTTATTTTGTGAACTCTGCGTTCTTTCGCGGCAAATAAAAATGAAACCGGACAGCTTTGAACAAAAATTGCGACAGCAATCGCTGCGGCAAATTCCTGCCGAATGGCGTGGGGAAATCATCGCTGAAGCGATGAGCCGAGCGTCGAAGGTCGAGAGCCGAGGGCAAGAATCGTTTTGGTTTTCGTCGCTCGTCGCTCGACTTTCGACTGTTTTTTGGCCGCATCCAAAAGCGTGGGCCGGATTGGCGGCGGTTTGGATTTTTATTTTTGTCCTGAATTTTTCCATGCGCGATGAAACGCCGGCGGTCGCAAAAAAAAATTCCGCGCCATCGACGGAAATGATGGCGGAATTGAAACAGCAAAAAATCATGTTCGCGCAATTGATTGGCGCGAATGATTTGCAGCCGGTTGACCGGCAAAAATTATTTCCGCTGCCGCGAAGTGAAAAGCGAAATGAAATTATAGCGGCATAAATTTTATGAGCGAAGAACCGAAGAGCATTTGGAAAAAATCATGGAAGGGTTGGCGCGGCTTATTGCTTTGGTTTGTTGCGCTTTTTGTCGCGGTATTTTTTGTCGTGTTTTTGCTGAGCGAAGTGTCGAGGTTGAAATCACGGGCAATTGAATCAGCGGCGGTCGCCTTCATCAGTGCTTTAATCTTTTCCACAGTTGGAATTTTAATTGCTCTTTTCATTCGCTGGATTTGCTGTTGGAAAAATTTTCGCCGCTTTGTTTTTGGCGCAGCGTGTTTTATCACATTGATTGCGTTGTTTTATGCGGAAGAAGATTGGCGCGGCTGGCATGATTGGAACAAATACAAAAGGGAACAGGCGGCCAGAGGTGAAAAACTGGATTTCAAAGATTTTATTCCGCCGCCGGTGCCGGACGACCAAAATTTTGCTATGGCGCCGATTTGGTTTGAATTGATAAACGCGGCGAACACCAATGCAGCGCAAAAATGGTATGGAAAATTTTCGCCGGTCACGGAAAAAGAACCGTGGAATCTTTTGAGTATTTATGGTGATGCCAATGCAGAATATGCGCCAACTAACGGCTCATGGCAGCGGGCGACACTAACAGATTTGAAGCCGTGGCAAAATTTTTACCGAACAGTCGCAACCAATTTTCCTTCGTCGCCGCAACCGCAAACCCCGGCCCAAGATATTTTGCTCGCCTTGAGCAAAAATGATTCGATCATTGAACAATTGCGCGAAGCCAGCGCGCGACCGGAATCCAGATTCCCATTGAGCTATGACATGTCTCCGCCATTTGCCATTTTGTTGCCGCATTTGGCAACGTTGAAGCGCGGCTGCCAGGTGCTCGACCTGCGCGCGCTGGCAGAATTGCAAAATGGCGACAGTCAAAAGGCGTTGGACGATGTGAAATTATCTTTGCGACTGGCGGATGCGGAGCGTAGTGAGCCGTTTTTAATTTCGCAATTGGTTCGCATCGCCATTTTTCAAATCACGATGCAGCCGATTTACGAAGGATTGGCACAGAACAAATGGTCGGACGCGCAACTGGCCGATTTGGATGCGGCGCTTTCCAAAGAAGATTTTCTGGCCGATTACAAATTGGCAACGCGCGGCGAACGCGCCCTTGGAATTGCAGACATTGATTTTCTCCGTCATCCCGAAAATGAAAATATCGGCATGCGTCGTCCGCGTTTTAATTGGCTGCCGAGATTTTCCACGTTGAGGACGATGGCGAGTTTTTCGAGCGAAGATAATTCTTATTTTAATTTGCAAACTTTTCTCTTGGGTATTGGACCGTCGGGCTGGCTGCGACAAAATGAATTGCGGGTGGCGCGATTTGAAACGCAGTGGCTTTTGCCCCTCGCCGACGAAAATGCGCATGTATTTTCGCCGGAAAAAGTGAAAGTGGCGGACAAAGCATTTGCCTCTGAGAAAAAAACCGTCACGCCGGAAAATGTTTTGGAAATGATGTTCTTACCCGCATGGAGCGCCGAGGCGCGGAGATTTGCTTTCGCGCAAACGTCGGCGGATTTGGCGCGCGTGGCAATCGCGCTGGAGCGTTATCGTCTGGCAAATGGCGATTATCCAAATTCGCTTGACGCATTGTCGCCGCAATTTATGGAAAAAATTCCGAACGATGTCATTGGCGGCAAGCCGCTGAATTATCGTCGAACAAATGATGGGCAGTTTATTTTGTATTCGGTCGGCTGGAACGAGCGCGACGATGGCGGAGTTGTGGCCGCATTAAAGGGCAACAGTAGCGGTGCAGATTACACGAGAGGCGATTTGGTTTGGCGTTATCCGCAGAAATGATTTAGCAACAGCCGAGTCGGCTCATTTTTTATTTTTTCGATTGAATTGGAGCGGACTTACGTCCGTTGCTACATTTCTTCGAGTGAACGTCACAAACCTGAATCCCGACACGGACATTGGCGCGAGCGCGTGGCTCGTGGAAATGGACGAGCATAAAATTTTGCTTGATGCGGGGATGCATCCAAAATGGGAAGGCCGCCGCGGATTGCCGATTTACGGAAAAGCGGGAACGACGGATGTGGATGCCATTGCGATTTCGCATTGTCATCACGACCACGTCGGCTCGCTGCCGGTGGCATGCCGGCAATTTCCCAAAGCGCACGTGCTGATGACGGAGTTGAGTTATTTTCTCGTGGAACGCGTGCTGCACAATTCCGTGAACGTGATGACGCGCCAGCGCGATGAACTCGGCATCCGCGAATATCCGCTTTACTCACACGATGAAGTGGACGACATCGCGCCGGTTTTTCAGGGCTTCAAATACAACCGCGAAATCGAATGGGCGGCATTTAACAAATCGCGCGCGGGAAATAATTCTTCGCCGACGCTGGAATTTTTTGACGCCGGGCACACGCTCGGTTCGGCGGGAATTTTGATTCGCGGCAAAAAAGAAAAATTATTTTACACCGGCGATGTTTGTTTCCACGACCAGACGATTTTGAAAAAGGCGCGCTTCGAAAATGTGAAAGCAGACGTCCTCATCATGGAAACGACGCGCGGCAATCGCGAAACGCCGAAGGGTTTTACGCGTGAAAAAGAATTGGAACGATTGGTCGCAGCAATTCGCGAAGCGCAGCGTGAGAAAAAGGGCAGCGTGCTGATTCCATCATTTGCCCTCGGTCGCACGCAGGAAATTCTGGCCACGCTGGCGTTGCTGATGCGGGAGGAGCAATTGAAGCGTCAGCCGATTTACATCGGCGGACTCGGCCGCGTGTTCACGGAGATTTACGATTTGGAATCGCATCGCACCAATCGCAATCATACGGATTTGCAATTGCATGAGGCGCTGGAACTTCGCGTTTTGGAAAAAGGACAGGCCGAGAGCATGAAATTGAGCGGCGGAAAGATTTTTGTCATCACGGCGGGCATGATGAGTGAAAACACGGCGGCGCATGATTTGGCGGTGCGCATGGCGGGCGACGAGCGGCAAAGCATTTTCTTCGTCGGTTACGCGGACGTGGACACGCCGGCGGGCAGATTGAAGGCGGCGAAGCGCGGTGAGACATTTGTTTTCAGTCCGGGCGCCGGACGCATCACGCGCAATTGCAACGTGGAAGATTTCGATTTGACGGCGCACGCGAATCGCGAGGAGTTGCTGGAGTTTGTGGGGCAGGTTTCGCCGCGCGCCGTGGTGCTTGGTCACGGCGATGAAATTTCACGAAATTGGTTTGAGGAAAATATTCGCGAGCGCTGGCCGAAGATAAAAATTTTTCAACCGCAACCGGCCAAAATGATTTCGGCATAAAAAATCGCCGGACGATTTCTCATCCGGCGATTTGCTCGCAAAGGTTTAATGTCCGCTGCCGCTGACGATGTTGCCGAGGTTGAAAATCGGCAGATACATACAAATCACCATGCCGCCGACGACGACGCCGAGGAAAACGATGAGCATCGGTTCGAGCAGCGACATCAAGCCGGAGAGCGTGGTCTCGATTTCTTCGTCAAGGAAGTCGGAAACGCGTTCGAGCATGTTGTCAATGTTACCGGTTTGCTCGCCGGCCATCATCATCCGGACAATCATGTTGGGAAACACGGGATGTTTGCCAAGCGCTTGAGAAATGCCTTC
>JAJPKI010000006.1 GCA_021323835.1 Verrucomicrobiota bacterium
CCGTCGCCCGCGCCGAAGGTGGCGGGATGTCCGGCGACGCCCGGCCAGAGCGTATCTTCGATGTCCACGGGCGCGGCGTTGGTGCCGTTGCCACCCAGTGTGGTGGTGAAGCCCGCCGTCAGGCTAATGTTTTCCGTCAGTTGATTGGCAATGCCGCCGTTGTTGTTGATGGTGTTTAAAATATATGTGCCGTCGTTCACCGTCGTGCCGCTGTTGTGATTGTCCGTGCCGGCAATGACCACCGTGCCGTTGGTGCCCGTCTTGATAATTTGCGCCGTGCCATTAATTGCATCATTCAATGTCAGTGTCGTGCTATTGGCTGTATTAATTGCTACGAAGCCATTCATCGTCATCGGTCCGACAACGGTGTTGTTGCCATTGGCGTTAATGAGCGTGGTCGCGTCCGAAATACTCGAGCCCATGGTGATTTTTTTGTTTAACTGGTTAGTCAAGCTATACAACTGGAGTGCGGCTCCATTTTCGACGAGCAAGTTACTTTGCGTATTGCCTACGCTGGTCAGCGTGCCGTTGAGTTCCAACGTGCCGCCTTGCACATCAATATCGCCGAGCGACGGGTCAACGATGAGATTGGCGAGCGAAACAAAGTTCGCGCCTTTTTTGGTCAAATTCCACGGGCTGCCCGCCGGCGTGACGCCGAGACTGCCGCCGCGAATATCAAATCGGCCGGTCGCATTCGCGCCGCCAATGCTTGTGTCGCCTGTGAGCATGACTTGTTGCAATGCATTTTGCTGCGAGTTGACGCCGCTGTTGATGATGGCGCCATTGCCATCTGTGCCGTTACCGGAAACAATCACTTGTTCCGCGCCGAGGTTGAGCGCGTTCGCGCCAAGACCGGGGGCAGCTACATCGAGCGTTGAGCCACTTGCAATGACAGTGTTGCCGTTGGTCGAGCCGAGAGCGCTGCTGTTGTTGACTTGAACGATGGTGCCGTTGGTGGCGAGCAATGGACCGCCGAACGAATTTGCGCCATTCAATGCGAGTGTGCTGCCCGCGCCTTCCTGCGTTACCGAGCCGGTGCCACTGATGGATGTGTCCACGGATTGATTTGCGGTGCTGTCGAATATCAGTGCGCCGTTGTCGCCGACGGGTCCTGTGCCAATGCTGCCGTTGGCGTCGTTGTTGCCGACTTGCACCGTGCCGTTGACAATGCTTAAGCCGCCGCTGAAATCATTGACGCCGCTGTTATCTAAAATCCATGTGCCATTGCCATCTTTGACAATAGGATTTGTTCCTGTGATGCCGCCGACACCGCTGAAGACATAAGTATGCGACAAGCTGTTGCTCAATGTAACGCCAGCCGGATTCATGAAGTCAGTCAAGTTGACATTGAAATTCGCCGCGCTGTCGGGGAACGTCAGCAAATCACCGTCTAAATAATTTGTTCCGTGTCCGCTGATGAGCCAGTTGGCTGTGGCAAAATCCCAATCGCTGCTGACGTTACCATTCCAATTGATGCTGACGGTAATCGGACCGTTGGTGATGACTACGTAAATCGTGCTGGTCGTGGTGTCATTGGAAATGAACCCTTGATACGCCGGCGAAGGAAATTGCGGAACCAGTGTGTTCGGGTCGCCGGTCAAGCTGGTGTAAGTCACAAGCGGGAACGTATGCGGCCATTCACCTTCGCGTGGCATATTATCAATATGAATCGTATTTTGTGTGCCGGCCAGAGTCAGCGCGCCGTTATAGCTGGCCACCAAAGAAGCTGAAGAAATTTCCAGCGTGCCATCCGTCAAATTTAAAATGCCGCTGCCTGAGCTGCTGGCGGAATTAATTTTGAATGTTCCGCCGTTGACGTTCACCGATTGGGTTGTGGGAATATTGTAACTCACGCCGGACACATCAAAGGTGCCGCCGTTGACATTTACGACCGGGCTGTTGTTGATTGCGCCGCTGCCGGTCAATTGCAACACGCCATTGCTAATTGTAGTGTTGCCGGTGTAAGTCTCGTTATTTCGGAAGGTTTCAATACCCGCGCCAATTTTGGTTACTGCGATTGAACCATTCCCTGATGCAATAAGCCCAAAGAAACTGCCCGATTGGTCATTGTCGCCGAGCGTAAGAATGGAAGTTGTGGCCGACGTGTTGGTAATCATGCAATCGTGACCATCAGCATCGGCTCCGCTGTCCGAAAGACCGTTAATGGTTTCATTAAAGCCATTCATATTCCAAATTGCCCTGCCGGAGCTGGTCTGTTCAATAATGACATTGCCATAGCCAAAGCCATTGGGAATGACTTCGTTGTTACTGCTTACCAAAGTATTAACTCTGCTTCCGCCATCGGCAGCGATATGCGTATCTCCGGTCCAACTGTCACTCGAATCGGCGAGGCTCATCGTTCCGTTGCGGGATGGAGAGCCGATTGACAAACTGAACGGCCCCGAAATGGGTCCATTTATAAATGTCGTGTCGCAACCCAGGGATGTGTCACCCATCAATGTAACCGGGCCATTCACAGTCGCGCCACGGAACACGCCAAAATGTTCATGAGCATCACCAAGACCGGCGACAACACAATGATTGGTGTAAGTGCCGCCTAAAAGATAGCAGCCCGGAAAAACATACACATCTCCGGTGCCGGCGGAATTTTTGAAAGTGCCGTCCGCATTGGTGTTTTGAATTTCTGCGGCTTCCTGTTGGACGCGACCTTGAACCAAATACAAACCGCCGGAAAACGTATTGCCGCCATCCAGTTTGATGCTACCGGGACCGACTTTGACCACGGACACGGGCGCGTTTCCATTGTCTGTGATGTTACATTCAAAAATGGTCGTGCCGCTGGATTCGCTCGGATAATTCGCAGCAATCACAATTTCGCCGGTCGTATTATCTGCGCCGCCGGCCGTCAAGGTGCCAATGCTGCCGTCGCCGATGATTCCGTTGCCGGTTTGAACCACGCTATTGGAGCCGCCGAAAAATGCAGTTGCAACCGCTCCATTTCGGAGAATGCCGCCGTATTGGCCCAGGCGAAGTGTGTTGCTGACGCCAATGGAAAAAGTGGAGCCTTGAATGGCAAACCATTTTATTGCGTTGATGTCCGTCAACGTGCCTGCGCCATCCGTGTCCAAATTGATAGCGGTAGCGCCTGCTGAATCGTCTATGTTAATGTTCGGTGGCTGCGGACTTCCCGCAATTTGGCTGACAATCGTCCCCGCGCCTGCATTAACATTTGAAAATCCGGTGTAATTGATAATGTTGCCGTTGATGTCCACCGCGGCAAAATTTGTTCCCAAAACAATGTCCTGCCCGCCATTGCTGCCTTCATGGAAAATCACTGGGCCGTTGGTGTCCGCGCTCAAAAGCGCCCAGCCGCCGAGAATGCCATTAACATTTGCCGTCGTCGTATTGACGTGTCCGCCGCCAGATTGCTCAGGCGTGACAAAAATCATCACGCCACCCGGTTCATGACTGATGTTTCCCAAGCCCAGATTGACCGTGCCGCTGCTTCCGTTGGTCGCTTCAATTACTGACAATCCCAATGTAGCAAATGCGCTGGCAAAATTTTGCGAGTCCGCCTCGGAACCGCCAGCCATCAGCAAACGCGCAACGTTTTGATCACTCAACCCTGCATTTCCACCACCGGATACAAACGATGAACTGGAATTGATGACCCCACCGCTCGCTGTTGAGGGACCCATGTTCAATAAAAGTGTGCCGGTGGAATTTGTCGTCGGCCCGGTATAAGTATTAACGCCGGAAAGCGCCAAGGTGCCGTAACCGGCTTTGTAAAGGCCGCCAGTGCCGCCGTTATTCGCAATGACGCCGGCATAAGTTAACGTGTTGCCGGAATCAACGGTAAGACCACCCCATCCGCTACCTGATGTTGGTCCCAATGCGATACCGCGATTGGGATTAATTAATAAATTGCCACTGGCTTCCAAGGAACCGCCATTGAGCACCAGCCGTCCCGCTTGCGGCGATGCCAAATCATTGGTTGTGCCCAGGCTCAAATCACTCGCCGGCACAACGGTCCCGCCGTCCACTTCCAATGTTCCGGCAAATATATTCGTCGTCTGGTTCGTCGCGCCGTAATTCAAATCCACTTCACCGTTTCCGTTAATAAGAATTCCGCCGGGACCTTGAATTTCTTTATTCACAACCAGAAGGCCGTTATCAACCAAATTCATTATCATCGTATTACTGGTGACGAGCGATAAATTGAAAGTTTGCGGCGTAAAAGCCTGACCATTGGTAACGGCGTTCACCGCTACATTGCGACCTTCCAGCACAAATGCTCCCGCCGGAGTGGCGAAAGTAATACTGTTAAATGAAGTGCCTACCGTGAAATTGTTTGAAGTCACCAGCCCGACCGAGCCGGTGAAAATCAAATCATCCCCCGCCAGCGGAACTGTATTGCCCTGCCAATTGCCTGCCGTGCGCCAGAAAATATCATTGCCGCCACCGCCATCCCAGATGTCCGTGCCGGCGAGTGCAGCAATCGGCGCGCATAAACACGCGACCATCGTCATTATTGAGGGGAATAATCGGCCTGGGATACGGATGAGGTTTTTCATAAGTCTTTCTTCTCCCGACGCGACGACAATTCAGCGGCGTTAGTTCGCCCGTGATCGCACTATCAGGAATTGTTACTGTTGTATCGAATTGCAACAGCTGCCCTCAATGAACTTTCCCGAAAAAGAATAGGACTTTCCCGACAAATCTTAATTTTTTCGCAACAACGCTGACTTTTTTTGTCACACCCAAATCAAAACTATTCCGTCAGTTTGTCAGCCGCCGCTGCCGTTTGTGCGCGGGCACGAAATTGTCCCGGAGTGATTCCAAATTTTTTCTTAAAGATGCGGCTGAGATATTCCGTGTGCTCCAGACCAATCATTTCGCCAATCGTCGCCAGCGAAAAATCCGTTTCCGACAACAACTGCTTGGCGCGATTCAATCGCGCGCGGAGAATTTCTTCTTTTGGCGTATGCCCGAGCATTTTTAAAAAGCGCCGTTCCAAAGTCCGTTCGCCCAACGCCGCCGCCCGCGCCGCGTCCACTACGCTGATGTTTTTGCACGCGTGCTCGCGGATAAATCGCGCCGCCACCGCCAACTGCCGATCTTCAATCGCCAGCACGTCCGTGGAACTGCGGGTTTGTATTCCCAATGGCTCGACATAAACCGGTTCATTCGAAATTTTTTTCCCCCACATCATTTGGTCAAGCAGAGCCGCTGCCTGATATCCAATGCGTTTGGCGTTCGGCACGACGCTGGACATAGCGGGGTTCGCCAAATCGCAAAGCATTTCATCGTTGTTTACACCAAGCACCGCTACGTCATCTGGCACCGTAATACCTGCTACGGCACAAGCATCCAACATTTGTTGCCCGCGAATATCGTTGCACGTCAATATTCCCACGGGCTTCGGCAATTGCCGAAGCCATTGAACCGTCAGTTCCCGATTTTTTTCGCCGAGGTAGCCGGTGGAAACCGTGTCCAAATTATAACACGTCGTCTTGTAGCGCCGAACCAATCCCAGTTCCCATGCATTATGGTAAATGTGACAATGAATTTTTTGTTTTTCCACCAACCGCACAAATGCTTCGCGGCGGGCGTCGGAATAATCCGCGCCGTTGAATCCGCTGAACGCAAAATGCCGAAAGCCGCGTTCGCGAAAATGCTCGAATGCAATTGCCGCCACCGCATTATTATCC
>JAJPKI010000191.1 GCA_021323835.1 Verrucomicrobiota bacterium
CCAGACTGAAGCCGCCGCGCCACCAAAGCTGGCCCAGCAATGCGCGACCAAGCGGCTGGTAAACACCCAGCCAGTTGGTGAACCGCAGCACGGCGAACAGGATGATTCCGGCCAGCAGGAAACGGACGCCGCCCGTCCAGACCGGCGGCCATGACCCAACCAGCCATTTGGTGCCGACGTTGTTGCCGCCCCACAAAAAAATCGTAAGCAGCAAACTGGCGATGATAAATGTGTTGTTGGTCTTTTGCGACACGCGGCGAAAGTTACGGCAAAGCGAGTCGCAATGAAATTTATTTCGGCTCGCGAGGACGCTCGCCCCCACCGAAATGGTTTGACCGGCGGATTTGGCAATTTAAGTTTGCGGCATGGAACATTCACCCGGATTTCTCAAATTGGCGAGCGACGCCAAATCCCGCATTAAAGAAATTTCAATTGAAGAAGCGCGCGAACGATTGAAGAAAAATCCAAAAATCATTCTTTTGGACGTGCGCGAGGACAACGAATGGAACACCGGCCACGCCGCGGAAGCAAAACATTTGGGCAAAGGAATTTTGGAACGCGATTTGGAAAAAACATTTCCCGATGCCAACATGGAAATCATCATGTATTGCGGCGGCGGATTTCGGTCGGCGATGACGTGCGACGTCGCGCAACGCATGGGCTACAAAAATGTTTTTTCGCTCGCAGGCGGCTACAAAGCGATGGTCAAAGCCAATTGGCCGATGAAAAGCGAAAAATGATTTATGAAAAAAATCATTCCCATCGTTTTGTTTATCGTGATAACGGCAGCAGTCATTTGGTGGGTTTGGCCGGACAAATCAGAGCGTTCCAACAATAATCATCCACCGAAACCGGTTCCATTCACAATGACAAATGAAAAAGGCGATACCTTCACGGTTTATGTTTCGGGCGCGATAATTCATGGAACGAACGTGCCCCTCACCAACGGCAATATTTCATTTTATGTTGACCCGAAAAGTAAATAGCCGCGACCGCCTTATTGAGCAGGCTGTTGCAATTTCGGCGAATTGCGAATCACCACGTCGGAAACGTTGTCGAATTTCGATGCGGCGACGCCGTCGGCCACTTCCGGTTTGAAGTTGTCAATTTCCAATCCGTGCACGTCGTCGCAAACAATCGGCGAACGCAAATCGTTGTTGAGGTAACTGACGTTGATGTTCGCCAATTCCAATCCTTTGACGTGGCGCGCATAAACACCGTAAGCAGGCAATGTTTTAAGACCATCCTTGGGTTCAGGATAGCCGGTGCCGAGTTCTTTCGGAACTTTGGCCGCGTCTTCTGCCGTGCCGCCGCCTTTGCTGACGAGACGAATGTTGTCGAGACGAACGCCTTCCACCGGCAATTCCGGCAAGCCCATGATTTGGATGCCGCTCATTTTGCCGACGCCGTCCATGACAATGTTGGAAAAATGAATGTTGCGCGCGTGGCTCGTCGTCGTGAGACCGGGCGTGCGATTGCGTTTGCCCGTGGTGATGTAAATGCCGTAATCCGGCACGTCCATCATGGTGATGTTATTGACGACAATATTTTCCATGATGCCGCCGTCCACTTCTTCAAGCGCAAACCCGCGGCAATTGCGGAACGTGCAATTGGCCACCGTGCAATTACGATAGCCGCCGCTCGATTCAGTCCCGAATTTAATGCGGCCGTTGTGGTTCGTGTTCGATGTCTTCATCGTTCCGTCGAGCAACGTGCCGACGTCAAAACCGGAAACCTGGCAATTTACAATCGTCAGATTTTCCGTGATGACCGGCTTGCCCAGCGCGTAAGTGCTCTTGGGACAAAGACCGTCGTCGTTCGGCGAATTGATGCGGCAATTGCTCACCATCGTGTTGCGGCAGCAATCAATGTCAATGCCGTCGCGGTCCGTGTCCATCGTCACGTTGTCCACGGTCAAGTTGTCGCAGCCCGTGACGAGAATCGCAAAATGTCCGCCTCGAAAAATCGTAACGTCGCGAATCAAAACATTTTTGCAAAGCTTGAGCGCGATGGCTTTGTTGCCCAAATGTTGCGGCCATGAATTGGTGCCGGGATTCAACGGCGTGAAATTGGTCGCGGCGAAATTGTCAAAACCATCAATGCGGTCTTCCGCGCCGTCGGCGGTGGTGAGGCCGATTTTCTTTTCCTTGAGCTTGCCCTTTTTATCAACGATGGCATTGGGGATGCCGATGTTGCCTTGAATCATGCCGTTGCCGGTGATGGAAACATTCGTGAGATTTTCGCCCCAAATCAAACTGTTATGGAAATAAGTATGCCCGCCGTCCTGATAAGCGGGCGTATTGCTGAAATCTTCCTCGGCATCGTAAGCATTCATTTCCTGCGGCGCGCCGAGAATGCGCGCGCCCGAATCAATCAGCAAATGAATGTTGTCCGCAAGATGAATCGAGCCGCTCAAATAAGTTCCGGCGGGAACCAAAACCGTTCCGCCGCCTTGCGCCGCAGCGGCTTCAATGGCTTTGTTGATGGCGGGATTGTCCAAATGCTTGCCATCGCCGACCGCGCCGAACTTGCGGACGTTGTAAACCGATTTCACTTCCGCTTCATGCCTTTCCGTGACGCAACCGGCGAGCACGAAACAAATAATGGCAGACGACAAAATGGCTGTGGGCAAAAGTCCTTTTTTCATAATTGGAATGCCCAGAGTTTAGGTTCGATGCAAAAAAGCATCAACACGCGATTCGGCAAAGATGTTTGAAAATTGTGTCCGCCAATCGCCCGTTATTTGAGAATGACTATTCGTTCGTTGACCCCGCGATTGTTCCGTAGTAAAAGAACCTGCGACGATGTCTTCCAACACAAAAATCTCCATTGCCGCCGCCGGAATTTTTATCGCTGTTTTGATTTTGGCAGGCGTTGGATTTTTCATTTTCAAAGCCAGAGCCATCGCCACAAAAACAGCTCAAGAGAAACAAGTCATTGAAGAAAACCCGGTGGAATATTACCTCGTCAAAAAACCTGTGACACAAACCGACGATGAAATGAAAAAGTTGATGATTGGGACGTGGCGAATGGCCGGCAGCAAATCATGGGGCGCAGATTCGTTCACCTACGAGGAAACCAACAACGCAGATTTTAAAAGCTTTACGCCGACTAATTGGTCCATTGTCAATTATGACTCCAGTTCCAACCTCATTTATTCAGCCAGCGGACATTACACCGTTCAAAACGGCGTTTACACCGAGTTTATCGAGACGGCAACCGGACCAATGGCCAAGTTCATCGGTAAAAAACCGAAATTCAAAATTCACGTGGACGCCGACAAATTTTATCAAATGAGCGATGCCAAAAAAGTGAACATTGAAGAAATGTGGCAACGCGTCGGCGATTAATTCTTTGTCCCGCTGAACCGGAAATCGAGGCGGCAAAATTTATGGCGATTGCAGGATGTAATATCGTTGCGGTGAGCTTCGCCGATAAATTGGATAAATTGATCCAGCAATTGCGGCGGTAATTCGTCAATGATTTGACGGTTGTTTTTCACTTCGGAATTTTGCGCGCGATACCATGCAACCGCTGCCAATCAATGCGGCTTGGCGTTCATGACGAAAGCCAGTTGCGCGGCGATGGTTTCCGCCGGACGAATCTCCTCGCGAGTGAACGGATGCGGCATGTTGTAAAAAATCCCGAGCCGCCCGAGCAATCGCTTTTCGTATGTGATGGGCACAAAGGCCAGCGCGCGAATGCCTTCGCGCTGCGCGGCGGTGCGCACGGGTTCTTCCAATCCCGCCGGCACGTCAGCGACCAATATCGGAGTGGGAACGCTTCCGTTATTTTTCCACGGCGAATAACCTTCCACCGAAATCCGATACGTCGTGGAAACGCCGCGCCAGGCAACGAATCGCATTGTATTGTTCAAATCAGTCGCGAGAATCACCGCGCGGTTGGCGTGCTGGCAAAGCAGGATGGCGTCAATCGCCGCATCATAAATTTCTGTCAAATTGCTCGTGCGATTGACTTTGGTGATGAAATCGTAAAGGGCGCGCTGCCGCAATTCCTCGCGTTTGTGTTCCGTGATGTCGCGCGCAATCTTAGAAGCGCCGATGACTTTGCCTTCGGCGTTTTTAATGGGCGAAATGGTCAGGGACACGTCCAATAAAACGCCGTCGCGACGCAGGCGCATGGTTTCGTAATGTTGCACGCGCTGGCCGTTGCGGATGCGCTCGAGAATCATGCGCTCTTCGTTCCGACGCTCGGGCGGAATCAGGAGCATGATGGATTTGCCGATGATTTCCTCGGCGGAATAACCGAAAATCTTTTCCGCGCCGGGATTCCAGCTTTGGATGATGCCGTCCAAATCTTTGCTGACTATGGCGTCGTCCGAAGATTCCACGATGGCGGCCAACCGGTGCACGGCGGCCAAATCATGCCCGTTGGCCGAGACATTGACGACGAGTTTGGTTTTATTCGGTGAAGCGCGGCGCGAATCTGTTGTCTTTGCCGGAATTGCGCGCGATGGATTTCTTTTGGTAATGGACTTGGCTTTCAATGTTCTTTGCCCGATTGCCGGATATTCCGGAAATTTTAGAAGGGTCACGATGGCAAGCTAGCGAAACATCCACCGTCATAACATGGGGTCTTACCCTATATTCATAAAGAATCGTGGAACATCCATTCGTGCAATTTACTTCGATTGAAAAGACACGTGAGCCAAATCATTGCGCCCAGGGGCCGACTTCTGCGACGGTCAAAATACAATTCTTCACCAACTCGGAGGAAAATTCATCCGCGCCAACGTCTTTTTGCCAGCGTCCGCGCGGCTGGTTGTCCATGTCCACTTTGACGTAATCGAAACCGCCAACGGCTTTGCCGATGGCCGCACTATTTTGCGCCAGATGAAATTCGCCGGTCGCGTCCTTTTGCAATTGCGGGTCAACAATCGTAAATCCGTTCACCGCATCGCCGCCGCTCGCGCCGCCCCAAAGGATATTTCCCGCCCATACCGAATGTGTCAGCGCGCCGTCAATGGAAATCAATTTGCCTTTGCCGACGATGAGATTATTCGCAAAAGTGATGTTCGTCGCGCCGAGACCATTTCGCGCGCGCGCTTGCATCATCACGCTGTTGGTGCAATGGACGATGGTGTTGAAAACGATTTGGATTCCGTCGGGACGGTCATGCGCCGTCAATTTGCTTTGCGGCACCACGCCGTCGCCGTTGCCGATGTGGATGCCGCGATGGCAATCCTCGAAGTAATTGGAAAAGATTTTGTCGCGCTTGCCAAAAACGCGCAGGCCGTCCGTGCCGAGAAAGAAATTGGCGTAAACCAGGTTGTCGTTTCCGTGACGCAACGAGAGTTCACTGCAATTGTCTTCAAAAGTGTTGAAGCGATAAATGTTCTCGCATGATTTGTTGCAGATATTTTCGTTTTCGCCGCGGCAGCGGATGAACAAATTATTTTCCACGAGCGAATGCGCGGGCGAAAGGCTTCGGCCACTGACGCCGATTTGGATGGAAGAGCAATTGTTGCCGTGCGCATCGGGGAAATTCGTGAAAATGTTCTGGTGAATCCACGTGCGTTGCGCCATCAAGTTCGTGCTTGGGCCGTGGATGATTATCATTTGGCCGATGGTGAACTTGTTTTGGAACGAATTGTGGTCAATCTCTGTATCGTCGCCGCTAATCATGAGATAATAGCCGCGCGATTTGCCGCTGAGTTGAAAAATGTTGCGCGTGTAACGGCAGTGACTCGCGCCCGCGCCGATAAATTCGCCGCCGCCTTGCCCTTCAATTCCCGTGCTGTGCGTAAATTTAAATCCTTCAATGGTCACGAAGGCGGCGTTGCTTTTCAGCAGAAAACCAATCGTGCCGTTGATTTCCGCGCCGCCAATGGTTTCAGCAGAAATGACAATAGGTTTGCGCGCGGTTCCCTTTTGTGAAATGACGATGGGATTAGTCGCGGTGTAAATGCCATTGGCGACGATGATGTGCGCGTCGGGTTTGGCGGCATTGACGGCTGATTGCAATTCGTCGAGCGATGAAACTTTTATTTCTTTGGCTGAAAGCGCAAGCGTGAACGCAGACAGAACGATGGCGGGAAGCAATTTCCGGGTAAAGTGCACGCTTGTTTGAGCGCGCAAAGTCAGAGAAGGTTACACATTATTATCAAGGACGATTTGGCCGTTCAGGACTTCGTGCACGGTTTCCAAAAGTTTTTCGCTCGTAAATGGCTTGAGGATAAAGGCGTCGGTTTTGATATAGGGCAAAGCATTTTCCAATTCCTTTTCTGTGCCGCTGGCGATGATGACTTTGATGTCCGGTTTGATTTTGCGTAATTCTTCCATCGTCTCGCGTCCGCCCATGAGCGGCATGGCGAGGTCGCTGATAACCAATTGAATCGAACCGGCATGTTTCGAAAAAATAGTCATGGCTTCGATGCCGCTGCCGGCAATCAATACTTCGTAGCCAAAATTTTGCAATGCGGCGCGCGTGATGGCCAAAATACTTTCTTCATCGTCCACCACCAATATTTTTTCGCCGTTACCGGACGGCAAATTGGATTTTTCTTCCGCGCGCGATTCGGATTTGCCATCGCCGGCAGGAAGATAAACTTTGAATTCCGTTCCCATGCCCGCCTTGCTGTGCACAGAAATAAATCCGTTATGACTCTTGACGATGCTGCGGCAGGTCGAAAGGCCGAGGCCGGTGCCTTTCTCCGGTCCTTTTGTGGTGAAGAACGGTTGAAAGATTTTGTTGAGCACTTCCGGCGGAATGCCCTCGCCGGTGTCGGCAACGGAAACGCAAAGATAATTTCCCGGCTCGACTCCATGCCGCAATGATTCCGCCGCGTCCACTTTGGCGTTGTTGGCTAACAAGTTCAGCTTGCCGCCGTTCGGCATGGCGTCGCGCGCGTTGACGCACAAATTGAGCAGCACTTGATGCAATTGCGTCGGCACGCCGAGCACCGGCCACGCATTTTTGTCCACCGATACATCGCACTGAATATTTTTCGGAAACGTATCGGAAATGATGCGGCACATTTCTTTGATCAACTGCGCGAGATGAATGGTGGTTTTGTTCGCTTCACCACCGCGAGCGAACAAAAGCATTTGCCTGACCATTTCGGCGCTGCGACGCGCGCTGCCTTCCATCGTTTGCACCATGCTGTGCGCGTCGTCGGAAAGATTTTGTTCCTTCAAGATGTCCACGCCCACGATGATGGGCACCAGCATGTTGTTCAAATCGTGCGCGATGCCGCCGACGAGCGCGCCGAGGCTTTCGAGGCGTTGGGCACGGAGAAATTGTTCCTGCAACTGGCGCATTTCATTTTCCATGCGCTCGATGCGCGCGCGTTCCGCCGCGCCGCGCAAAGCATTTTTGACAGCCGCCACCAACCGGCCGGGACGCTGTTTCAAAACGTAATCAGTCGCGCCTTTTTTTAATGTTTCCACGGCCACTTCCTCGCCAATCGTGCCGGAAAAAAAGATGAATGGCGTTTGCGGAGAAATTTTGTGCGCGATTTCGAGAGCTTTCAACGCGTCGCAGGAAGGCAGCGAAAAATCTGAAATGATGGCGTCAAAACGAATTGTCCGCAGCGACGATTCAAAATCCTTTTCCGTTTTGACAAAAACAAAATCGCAATTCAACCCTTCGGCGCGTAGCATTTCGGTGACGAGAACGTGGTCGTTCGCGCTGTCTTCCAAATGCAGCACCCGCAACATTTGCGTTTTTACCTGTTCACCCATAAAACCATCACCCGTTGAACTATTCCCGTTAGTTCGACGATGTGCTAAATTTTTTATTCAACTCTGGCGTTTCAACGGTCCCGGCGGCGGCTCGTTGATAATCGCCCAAAAATATCCGATTTCTTTAATTGAAGCGGCGAACTGCTGAAAGTCCACCGGCTTGACGACGTAGGCATTGACGCCGAGCTGATAACTCTTCACCAAATCCTGTTCTTCACGCGAGGACGTAATCATAACAACGGGAATATGTTTTAAATTGTCGTCCGCGCGCAAGCGGCGCAACACTTCCAGGCCGTCCACTTTTGGCATTTTCAAATCCAACAGCACAACTACGGGCAAACCGTTTGCGTGGCCGGCAAATTTTCCGCGACCGTGCAAATAATCCAGCGCCTCTTCGCCGTCGCGCGCGACGACGACTTCGTTGGCGAGATTGTGCTCTTCGAGCGCGGCGAGCGTAAGCTCCACATCGCATTCACTGTCTTCGGCCAGTAGGATTCGTTTCAAGGGTGCCATAATTTTTTAAATTCAAATTGCAAATGCAGTTTTAGTTTCAGTTTGCGGCAGCGAAAAATAAAATGTCGCGCCTTTGTCCAATTCGCCTTCCGCCCAAACGCGACCGCCGTGGCGATGC
>JAJPKI010000125.1 GCA_021323835.1 Verrucomicrobiota bacterium
GACGGCGACGTTACAGCATTGTCCGGCCAAACTCGTGCCTCCGCCGCGCGACAAAACCGGTGCGCCAAATTTCCGGCAAAGCGTGACAGTTTCAATTACGTCTTCAATTTGTTTCGGAACAACGACGCCAATTGGAATCTGCCGATAATTAGAGGAATCCGTCGAGTAAAGTGCGCGCGCGCCTTTGTCGAAACGGATTTCAGCTTTGGTTTTGCGCTTCAATTCGCTTTCCAAATGTTTCACATCGCCGTGCCAATGATTGTTCGGCTCGTGGCGGCGATGCGATTGCGGTGGTTTGAGCGTTTCCATAAATCAAATTTGGAATTTCGCCGCGTCCGATTTTTTAAATTCCAATCCGAAACCCGGCTGCAATAAATCCGGCTGCAAAAATCCATCGCGATGTTTCGTTGTCGCGCCGTTGAAAAATAGTTGCTCGATGCGGACGTGGTCGTGGAAATATTCCGCGTGACGCGTTCGCGGCGCGGCGCAGCACAAATGTGCGTGAATTGCCGGAGCCGTGTGCGATGAAAGCGGAACCTGAAATGCCTCGCACAATTCCGCCGTTTGCAAAAATCTGGTGACGCCGCAGCGCGTCGCGTCGGCTTGCAAAACGTCAACGGCTTGCGCTTCGAGCATTTGCTGCGCTTGCAGCAAATCGTAATTGTATTCACCCGCGGAAATTTCCATTTGCGACGGCGCGTGCTCGCGGACAAATCGCAAACCGCGCAAATCATCGGACGAAACCGGTTCTTCAAACCACGAAACATTTTGTTCAGAAAATTTTTCGGCGAAGCCTACTGCTTGCTTCGGTTCAAATGCGCCGTTGGCATCTACAAACAGTTGTGCATCTTTACCAATTGCCTTTCGTGCTGATTTTACACGGCTTTCATCATCGTCGGGTTGCCGGCCAATTTTCATTTTCACCATCGAAATGCCTTCGCCGATCCAATTGCCCAATTGCGCGCGCAATTGTTTGTCGGTGTAAGAAGTAAATCCGCCGCTGCCGTAAACCGGAATTTTTTCGCGAACGGCGTCGAGCAATTTCACGAGCGGCAGATTCAAAATTTTGGCCTTCAAATCCCAGAGCGCGATTTCTACTGCGGCAATCGCCGTCGAAGCGATTCCCCATTTGCCAAAATTTCTGACGGCGATGTTCATCTTCTCAAAATTCTCGCGCACGTTCATCGCGTTGCTGCCGCGCACGAGCGGAAATAATTTGTCGCGAATCAATTGCGCGGCGCATTCGTGCGTGTAGCTGTAGCCGAACGCCGAAATTTTCCCCGCGCGCAATTCGACGAGCACCATCGTCGTGGAACTCCATTCCAACGTGCCGTCGGATTCAGGCAAATCGGTCGGCACTTTAAACACACTTACTTCTACTCGCTCAATCGTTTCTCCAATTTTCAAAATCAATTTTGATGGCCGCTCGCAACTTCAAGATTTGTGCGGCAAATAATTTTCAATCATGTCGCGATACGATTGGCGGACCATTCTTCCGGCGTGCTCGTCGCGGTGAAACAAGGCTTTCATAAAATTTCGCGCCTGTTTCATTGTGATGTGCGGCGGCAACGGCGGCACTTCGGGGTCAACGACAGCGTCAATCACGACCGGACAATCCGCATCGAGCGCTTCTTCCCACGCCATCGCCACGCGGTCGGGATTGTCGAGGCGAATGCCTTTGAGCCCGAGCATTTCGGCATAGCGTGCGTAAGGAAAATCCGGAAGGTTTTGCGAGCGCGTGAATTTCGGGTCGCCCGCGAGCACGCGCTGCTCCCATGTGACCATGTTCAAATCGCCGTTGTTCAAAACCAAAACGATGAGACGCGAGTCAGCCCATTGCTTCCAATATTTCGCAATCGTGACGAGGCCGTTGTTGCCGTTCATTTGCATCGCGCCGTCGCCCACACAGGCAATCGCAACGCGGTCGGGAAATGCAAATTTCGCCGCAATCGCATAAGGCACGCCGGGCCCCATCGTGGCCAAAGTTCCCGACAGCGACGCCATCATGCCGGGACGCATTTTCAAATCGCGCGCGAACCATGTCGCCGCCGAGCCGGAATCGGACGCAATGATGCAATTGTCCGGCAATCGCGGAGATAATTCCCAAAAGACAAGCTGCGGATTCAGCGGGTCGGCCTCGTTCATCGCGCGCGCTTCCAAAACTTTCCACCACTCGGTAATTCCTTTTTCGATTTTTTTGCGCCATGAACGGTCGCGTTTTGGTTTCAGCAGCGGCAGCAATTCGCGCAACGTTTCCGCGCTGTCGCCGCACAAACAAACTTCGGCAGGATAACGAATGCTCAACATGCGCGGGTCAATGTCAATTTGCACGCAGCGCGCCTGGCCGGCTTTCGGCAAAAATTCCGGATACGGAAAGCTCGTGCCAATCATGAACAGCGTGTCGCAATTCTGCATCATGTCCCAACTCGGTTTTGTTCCAAGCAAACCAATCGAGCCGGTGACGAACGGCAAATCGTCGGGCAACGCGGCTTTGCCGAGCAGCGCTTTCGCGACACCTGCGCCGAGAATGTCCGCGGCTTCAATGACTTCGTCGCCCGCGTGCAAAGCTCCGGCGCCAATCAAAATCGCGACGCGTTTGCCTTCGTTCAAAATTGCGGCTGCGCGATGCAAATCTTTTTCATTTGGCAAAATGTGCGACGATGAATGTCCGATGCCGGAATGAATCGTGCCGTGTTCGTGCGGCGGTTCTTCAACGGCTTTGGCTTCCTGCAAATCGTTTGGAATAATTATGCAAGTAACCGTGCGTTCGGCTTTGGCGATTCGCACCGCGCGGTCCACGAGATGTCGCACTTGCGCGGGATGCGACGCCATATTGACAAATTCGCTGGCGACATCTTTGAAGAGTGAAAGTAAATCTACTTCCTGCTGATAATTTCCACCGAGCGCTGGACGCGCGGCTTGCCCGACAATTGCGACGACGGGCTGATGATCCATTTTTGCGTCATAAAGTCCGTTGAGCAGATGAATCGCGCCGGGTCCGCTCGTCGCGAGGCACACGCCGACTTCGCCGGTGAATTTCGCGTGGCCGCACGCCATGAACGCGGCCATTTCCTCATGGCGCACTTGCACAAATTCAATCTTGTCTTCGGCGCGTTCGAGCGCGCCCATGATGCCGTTGATGCCATCGCCGGGATAACCGTAAATGCGCTCGATGCCCCATTGATGAAGCCGTTCAATCAAAAAATCTCCGCACGTCTCACTCATGCTTTTCGTCCAGCTAGATTTTTGCCAATGC
>JAJPKI010000016.1 GCA_021323835.1 Verrucomicrobiota bacterium
GCAAACGGATTTTGCGAGCGTATTATGACAGCTTGCCGCGTGGGAAAACCAGACGCCGGATAAATCCGATTTATCGGATGAAACGCAATTGGCTAAAGAAAGCATTGGCCGCTGGCAAATGTCCGCAATGTGGCAAACCGCGTGACTTCAATCCGCAAAAGAAAAAACTGTTTTACTATTGCGCGGATTGTCGCGCGTATTGGAATCGAAAAGCGTCACTGGCATATCAAAAGCGGAAGATGAGACAGGCCAATTAGTGACTTTGACTTTTCAGCGTTATTATGAGCATTGCTAACATTTTTCGCGCGTGTTATTTTTGGATTGGTAAAACCATTTCAGGCAAAGTGAAGCGCACAAACAAAATGACATTTGAATTTGATTCGCTCAATCCAAACGAGCGATTGCGCGAACTCATTTTGTATATTGTCAAAAAGCATCATGGCAACCGCTCATTTGGGGCGTTAAAATTGTATAAGGTTTTATTTTTTTCAGACTTCCGCTTTTTCGCGGCGCATGGCGAACCAATCACGGGGGCGGCATACAAAAAAGATGAATTTGGACCAGTTCCGGCAAACATATTCGCCTTGCTTGAACAAATGAAAACGGCTGGGGAGCTTGAACAAAAAAAACATCAATTCGGACAAACCAAGCGCAGCGTTTTTACGGCGATGCGTGAAGCAGATTTGAAAAACTTCTCGCGCGAACAAATTGCGGAAGTTGATAGAGCCATCCACGAAGTAGGCTATATGACAAGCGACGCTGTTAGCGAAATGTCGCATAAAAGAGCATGGAGAATCGCGCGAATGGAAGAACTAATTCCATACCAATTCGCCTTATTGTCGGATGAGCCGATAAGCAATGACGAAATCAATCGGACGAAAGAGCTTGCCGCACAATATGGCTGGGAAAATTAGAACCCTGATTGAATCAAAAGAATATGCTGTTGCCTTTAATAAAATTGGCGATGCAAAAAGACTTGATGATGCTCTTATTGGTTTAACAGAGGCTATTGCAATCAATCCGGCGGATTGGGAAATTGTTCCGGGATTTAAGACAATACGACTTGCCAGAAGTGCTGCAATAAAAGGGATGCCACGTTTGAAGATTTGGTTTTCCGTTCTTAATCCAGATGAAATTTTGCTACGCTATATCGAAATTTCAAAAGAAAAATAAATGAGTTCCGAAACAAAATGCAAATGTCGTCGGTGCGGTGGACATATAATTTTTTCGGTGGAAAATTTTAAGTCTGGAACTGTGATAGCGTGTCCACATTGCGGCGAAAAGACGGCATTGGAATTGCCGTTCCATCTTGAATATGCCATGCACCTACGCATTGCTATCGGCGTTGTGCTGCTCATCGTTGCGGCAATCGCCATACAATCACACTTCAAGACGCTGGACGCCGCTCTGGATAAGACGGCAGATTCGGCAGCACAATCATTTGGTGGTCATGGAAAATAAAGTGAAAACGAAGCCACAAAGTCAGCCGTCGCAGTTTGACGAATTGATGCGGAAAGTTTCGCAAATCAAACCGTCCAAGCCGAAAAAGAACGCCAAGCGCAAAAAGTAAGCAAAGCCGCTGCGTTTCAAATCTCATCCGTTTTCGGCCTTCCCTTTGTGAAGTGCATAATCCCCCCAAAATCCGCAAATCCCAAAGTAATTTTACTCCGCGATGAATCAGGCTTTTCCGCCCGATGAATTTATGCCAAAGGCCGAAGGACCGTTGAATTTAAAGAAATCCAGCCGGTCGCCATGAAAACGCATCCAGCGCAATGTTTGATGACAGGTGGGGCAGCGCATGAAGACATCATGCGCGCGATATTCTTTTTGGATGGCATGGCCGCAAGTGTCCGAGAAATAAGTTCCGGCAGCTTTGCAAATTTCGCCGCTCAACCAAACTGATTTTTTGCTTTGTCCAGTTTCCATTCTCAATGACAAAAAAATTATGCGGCAACAATATCAGGCGAAGATGTCGGAATAAAACATGGGGTGATTCCCCCATTTTACGGAAGTAAATGCCTAAGGACGTTCTTTAAACGTCCATTCCACGCTTTGTCCACAAGCCGGACAACGCACAAACTTGTTTCCAATTTTGTAGTTGAGTTCGTAGCGAGTGCCGCAATGGTTGGCAACATACGTTCCGGCAATCTCACATTCCTGATTCGTAAACCAAACGTTTTTATGGGTATCGTCTGCAGCCATAACTCTTCACGTCCTTCGCCAAACGGCAAAGCTAATGTGTTAAATTATTGGTTATCATTCCACGCCACATCAATGGCGCCCGGCAAGAAAAGATAAATTCCAAGAATAAGCCAGTTCGTCAAGAACGTTTTGCATGACGGGCGTCACCACAGAAAAATCTTCGTGTCGCGGCGGCTTTGTGGTTAATCTTTGCGCGCATGAAGTGGTCACAAACCTTGATTCCAACGCTCCGCGAAGCTCCGGCTGACGCGGAAATTCTTTCGCACAAACTTTTGCTGCGCGCCGGTCTCATCCGCAAACTTGCCGGCGGCGTTTATACTTTTATGCCGCTCGGACTTCGCGCATTGCGCAAGGTCGAGCAAATCGTCCGCGAAGAAATGAATCGTGCCGGTGGAATTGAATTGCTCATGCCTGCGATTCAGCCGAAAGAAATCTGGGAACAAAGCGGTCGCGCAGAAACGGCGCGCGACGTGCTGTTCAAAGTTAAAGACAGCGGCAATCGCGAATGGTTTTTGGCCGCCACGGCGGAAGAGGTCATCACGTCAACCGTTGCGAATGAAATCAATTCGTATCGCCAGTTGCCGAAAAATTTTTACCAAATCAGCGTGAAGTTCCGCGACGAAATCCGTCCGCGCTTCGGCCTGATGCGCGCCCGCGAATTCATCATGAAGGACGCTTACAGCTTCGACGTGACGGACGACGCGGCACAGGTCACTTACCAAAAAATGTATGACGCTTACGCGAAAATTTTTGCGCGCTGCGGCTTGAAAGCGTTCGCCGTTGAAGCGGATACCGGCGTCATCGGCGGAAAATTTTCGCACGAGTTCATGATTCCGGCGGAAACCGGCGAGAACGAGGTCGTTTTTTGCGAAGCCTGCGGTTACGCGGCAAACATTGAAAAGGCGACGAGCGGCATTCCCAAAACGGCTGTGCGCGAA
>JAJPKI010000348.1 GCA_021323835.1 Verrucomicrobiota bacterium
ACGCTGGAACAAATCGTCAAGCAGCTCAACAAATTGCCGGACGTCATCAAAGTGCAGGATTTTCGCGACGGCAGCGAATACGTGGACCGCGAGCTGTTGCTCGTGAAAGTCGCAGTGGATTCCAAGTCGCGCGCCGAAGTGATGCAAATCACGGACATTTTCCGCTCCAAAATCGTGGACGTGCAGCCGAAGTCGCTGACAATTGAAATCACCGGCACGGACAGCAAGGTGGAAAAATTCCTCGACTTGATGAATTCATTCGGCGTTCAGGAAATCACGCGCACGGGCAAAGCCGCTTTGCCGAGGAAATAATTCAGTTTCCCGTCTTCAATTCCACCACGTCGTGCGGCGCGGCTTCGCGCATGCCGGCGGGACTGACGCGGATGTAACGCGCCTTCGTCCGAAGTTGCTCCAAATTTTTTGCGCCCAAATAACCCATGCCGCTTTGGATGCCGCCAATTAATTGCGCCAGCACGCGGTCAACAGAGCCGCACGCTTCCTTGAGCGCTTCGATGCCTTCAGCGGCAACTTTTTGCGACGGATTTTTTTCGTGACCGTAACGCGCTGCTGAACCTTGCTTCATCGCCGCCAAACTGCCCATGCCGCGATATTGTTTGTAAAGTTTACCGGAAATTTCCACCACGTCGCCCGGCGCTTCGTTGCATCCGGCAAAAATGCCGCCGCAAATCACCGCTTGCGAAAGCGTGAGCGCTTTTACGATGTCGCCGGATTTCGTAATACCGCCGTCGGCGAGAACTGAAACTTTTTTCTTCGCCGCCGCGCGCGAGCAAACGTAAAGCGCGGTCATTTGCGGAATGCCAACGCCCGCGACAATGCGCGTCGTGCAAATCGAACCGGGACCTTGGCCGACTTTAATTGCATTCGCACCGCAATCGGCAAGAAATTCCACGCCCGCCGCGCTCGTCACATTTCCGGCGATGAGCGGCAATTTGGGAAACGCATCGCGCAAAACTTTTACCATGTCCCCGACGCCTTTCGTGTGGCCGTGCGCCGTGGAAACCGCGATAACATCCACGCCGCGTTCCACTAGCGCGCCGACATGATTCAAAATCCGCTCGCGGTCCAATTCACCGAACGCATTGCGCGTCGCCGAAACCGCTGCGCCGCAAATCAAATGAAAATTGGCGTCGCGGGCGGGCTTGAATTGTGCGCGGCGTTCCTGCGTGATGCGCTCAACATCGCTCAACGTAATCAGCCCGCGCAATTTGTCCGCGTCGTCCACGACAAGCAATTTGTGAATTCCCAAATGCTCGGTAAAAAATTTATCGGCGCGCGCAATCGGGTCTTTGCCCAATTCTTTTTCACTGATCGTGTGGACCTGTTTGCGCGGCGTGAGCGCTTCGGAAATTTTTTTCTTCGCGTAACGTGGCTTGACGACGTGGCTGGAAAGCAAGCCAACGAGTTTTCCTTTTTCATCCACAACGGGAAACGTGCTGAAGCCGAATTTTTTTCGTTCAATTTGTTCGAGCACGTCGCCGATGAATTGGTCGGGTGAAACTTTAATCGGTTCTTGAATCAAACCGTGGACGTGATTTTTCACGCGGCTGACTTCGGAAAGCTGTTCCTTCTCCGGAAAATTGTAATGAATGAGGCCAAGTCCGCCATTGAGCGCCATCGCAATCGCCATGCGCGATTCGGTGACGGTGTCCATGTCGGACGAAATGACGGGAATGTTGAGATGCAAATATTCCGCGAGCGTGGTTTCGAGATGCGTGTCGCGCGGAAGAATTTCGGAATAAAGCGTTGCCAGCGTGATGTCGTCAAACGTCAGGCCGATTTGATTGTTCGCGGGAAAAAATTGTTCCGCCGATTGGTAGAACGAATTGTCGAAATCAGGATTGCGCGTTGCTGCCATGTCGGAAAATGCCTGCGGAACGGCGGCTTTGGCAAGCAAAAAATTTACGCGGCAGCGGCGACCGGCGGCGGCTCGCCAAGAATTTTACGGACGGTGTCCACGAGAATTTTTGGATTACAAGTGGATTTGAGCAGCGCGCCTTCAACGCCAATCGCCAGCGCGTCTTGCGCCACGTCCGCCATGCTGCCATCGGAAAGAATGATGACCGGCATCGTTTTGAGCGCGGGCGTGGAGCGAATATATTTCAAAACGTCCGTCCCGTTGATTTTCGGCATCAACAAATCAAGCAGCATGAGGTCGTATTTTCCCGCCGCCAATTTTTTCATGGCGACCAAACCGTCTTCGGCCACTTCGACGCCGAAACCTTCACGCTTCAAAACATTTCCATAAACCTGAACGACAAGCGCGTTGTCTTCAGCATAAAGAATATTCTTCATGGCTGCATCATCGTTAATCGGGATAACCGTCTGGATTTCTCTTATGCCATGTCCAAGCCGTTTCGACAATATCTTTTAATTTCGGAAATTGCGGTTTCCAACCGAGCTCGCGAATGGCTTTTTCAGCGGACGCAACGAGTCGCGGCGGGTCGCCGGCACGGCGCGGTTTTTCAATCGCCGGAATTTTTTTGCCCGTCACTTGCTCGCACATCGAAATCACCTCGCGCACGGAATAACCGTCGCCGTTTCCCAAATTGTAAAATCCGGTTTTGCCCGGTTGCAAACCGAGCATGTGCGCCTGCGCCAAATCTTTGATGTGAATGTAATCGCGAATGCACGTGCCGTCGGGCGTCGGATAATCCGTTCCAAAAATTTCGCACTGCGATTTTTTCCCGAGCGCGACAAACAGCACGTTGGGAATCAAATGGGATTCAATACGATGATGTTCGCCGAACTTTTCGCTCGCACCCGCAGCATTGAAATAACGGAACGCGATAAATTCCAATTTGTAAATCTGCGAATACCAAATCAGCGCTTTCTCGAACATCAATTTCGATTCGCCGTAAGGATTCATCGGCCGTTGCGGCAAATCTTCCGTCATCGGAACTTTTTCTGGCGAGCCATAAGTCGCGCAGGTCGAGCTGAACACGAATTTTTTCACGCCGCATTCCACGGCGGCGTCGGCGAGCTTGAGCGCATTGACGAAATTGTTGTGGAAATATTTTTTCGGATTCGTCATGGATTCGCCGACGAGCGCGTTCGCGGCAAAGTGCATGATGGCATCGGGCTTTGTGGATTTAACGGCGTTGAGGATGTCGCCTTCGACTTCCGGTTTCGCAAAAATAAATTTCGCGCGCGCATCCACCGCCGAGCGATGGCCTTCGGTGAGATTGTCATAAACGGTGACCTGATGGCCGGCGTTGAGCAGTTCTTCCGTGCAAACCGAGCCGATGTATCCGGCGCCGCCGGTGACAAAAACTTTCATTTTAATTCGTAAGTTTTTGGAGGCGAGGGTCGGAATCGGACACCGACTCTCACCACCCAAAGTATTTATGCCATATTTTTCTAGGGCACTCAAGCGTAACTAGGAGTAACTATGGTGAACTTTTCCTAATTGTCACTGGCAATTTCACTGGCAATTTTTTCATTGGATTTTCCTCATGTTTTTATCAGGCCCGAAGCAAGGCTGCTTGCAAGCGCGAATCGAATTGGATTATGATGTGTTTGTTGACCGTGGGCGGGGTAGCCAAGTGGTAAGGCAGGGCTCTGCAAAAGCCTCATTCACCAGTTCGATTCTGGTCCCCGCCTCCAATTCCATTCTGTTGTTTACAAGCGCAAAAAAACTACCACAAAAAGGCTTAATGATGGGCTGCATGAGTTCCTAAAAGCCGCCGGAAACTGCGGAGCGAGCATTGTCAAGGTGGAGCGCAGAGGGCAACAGGGCGAGCAATACCTTGACATGCGCAGCGGAGCAGTAAAATCGCCAGCGGCAATTCAGGAAGCCTTCAGTTGTCACAAAATAATCGGTCTGCTCATATCTCGTCAGTGGAAGATTGCCATATTTATTATTTGTCAGGGTTTTGCTGAAAAAAAACTGGCACGTTCCGTGCGATAAGCTTGGCATGCGTGTTTGGTTTTATACTGCTGTGTTGGTCTTGGCTGCGCTTTTTAAGGCGCGAGCCGAATCATCGGCAGTGGCAGAATTTCCATTTGAATTTCATGACGGATTTATTTGGGTGCAAGTCAATGTTCCGCAATCAGCCAGACCGCTTAATTTTTTATTGGACACCGGCGCGAGCGTAAGCGTCGTCAATTTGACGACGGCACAACGGCTCAAATTATCTCTGGGTCAGCCAGTCGCCGTGCAGGGTGTTGAATCCACGACAAAAGGTTTTTTCCCTCAACGATTGACGGTTACGGCGAACAATGTTCCTTTGCAAAAGAATTATTTGGCTGTGGATTTGGCGGAATTGGGACACGCCTGCAATTGTTGTGTGGACGGTTTAATCGGAATGGATTTTTTCCGCGACAAGATTGTTCAAATTGATTTTGGGGAACATAAAATCCGATTGCTGAAATCTGCGGATGCCGCTGATGGTCAGACGGCCATCGCTCTGAAATTACGGCGTTGCGGAATGGAAGTGCCGATTTCGGTCAATAACGGTGAATCAAATTTTGTGCGTTTGGACACCGGATGCGCTTCGGCGTTGCAATGGGTGAATGCGAAAATTCAGCCGGAGAATTGTTCCCAACGGATCGCCGTCGCACTAACGCCGTTCACGGTCAATGAAACCAAGTGCGATGTCCAGTTGGGCAACACTAAATTTCCGTCCGTTACCACTTCGCTGCATTCCAAGGAAATTTTTGCAGGTGAAGCCGGATTGCTTGGCAACGGCATTTTATCTCATTTCAAAACCGTCACGATAGACGCCAAGCACGGTCAATTGATTTTAGGCGAGCAGATTTCGGAATAAATTTCTTCGCTGCTTTTGGGAATTTCACTTTTTTGCAAAAAGTATAAGGGATTTCTTTCTCTGCGACGTATTAAGGTTGAAATAACCAATGCGGGCGTGACCCGCCAACAACCAAGAACTATGAAAACAATGAACAAAATCCTAATCATGTCGGCGGTTGCTCTTTCGATGACCGCAATTTCGCAGGCCAAAGCGGGTGAACCATTGCTTTCGCCACGCGCTCAATCAAGCCAGATTCACAAAGTGGCTGGCATGAATAACGACGTTAAAACGGTTCAAACGTCCAACGCGTTGCTCTCTCCGCGCGCTCAAGGAAACCAAATCGCCAAAGTTGCGGGCACAAACAACGACGTGAATCTCGTGAAGTCGGATTATTACACGACTGGCACTCCGCGTGGGCAGCAACCTGCTCCGACTTATCAGATCGCGCCGGTGAAATAATTTGACCGCGCGAAAAAAGAAGGAATAAGTTTGCGGGCGGCAGTTGAATCTGCCGCCCGAATAAACATGAAAAGCAATCAACCATCTGAAAACGATAAATCGCTTCGCAAAGTTTTGAGCGAATGGCGGACGGATGCCGCATTGCCTCCGCGCTTTCAAGAGCAGGTTTGGGAACGAATCGCCAGTGCGGAAGCGGCGCATCAGCCAAGTTTATTTGCAACTGTGCGATGGCTGGCTGCGTTATTGATGCGGCCTTCGGTGGCGACTGCTTACGCGATGATTTTACTTTTGATTGGAATTACGGCCGGCTGCCAACAAGGCCAAACAAAATCGGAAAGCATCAAATCGCAATTGCAAACGCGCTACGTTCAAATGGTTGACCCTTATCAAACTCCGCGCCGATGAAACGTTCGCTGTTCATTTTGATTGGTGGATTGATGCTGGCCGTTGCTGGTTTCGTTTCGACCTATGCGTTTGCGACTGCTCCGCAACGTTCAGCGGAACATAATTCCCAGCCCGAATTGGTTTGGCTCAAACAGCAATATCAGCTTTCCGACGAGCAATACGCGCGCATTTGTGAATTATATGCAGCCTATCACCCCAAGTGCGTGGAAATGTGCCATGAGATTGATGCGCAAAATGCGCGGCTGCAATCATTGCTCGCAAAAACTAATGTTGTGACGCCGGAAATTAAATCGGCATTAGCCGATGCCGCGCAATTGCGCGCCAAGTGCGAAGCAAATATGATGAGCCATTTTTATCAAGTCAGTCAGGTCATGCCATCTGACCAAGGCAAACGCTATTTGGCATGGATGCAAAAAGAGACTTTAATTCCGTCACCAATGTCCGAAAATCAAACAACAACAAAATAACCATGCCTGCTAAAGAACCCATGAAATTAAAAGCCGTTCTGCTCGTCGCTGCCATCGTCGCCTTGATTGCTGGCGCAATTACTTATCAAGCCCTTTCGCAAAACTCGACGGGAAAGAAAATTCTTTATTACACCTGTTCCATGCACCCATCCGTTAAATCGGACAAGCCGGGTTCATGTCCGCAGTGCGGCATGGCGCTTGAGCCGGTCTATGGCAACGACGATGCGACGACCAATGCGCCATCCGGCACGACCAACAACGCAGCGGCAAGTGACACCAAGGCGACGCCATATCCGCTCACAACTTGTGTAGTCTCCGGCGAAAAGCTCGGCGAGATGGGCGCGCCCATCGTGTTTGTTTATACGAACAATGGTGAGAACCAAGAGGTCAAGTTCTGTTGCCCGATGTGCAAACCGAAGTTTCTCGCCGACCCGGACAAATACATGAAAACCATCAAGGACGCTGAAGCTAAAAAATAATTTGCAATCGGCGTCGCATCGGTAAAACTCAAGTTGTGAAAAGGGTGGTAGCCATATTGTCCTGCCTGCTGTTTGTGGGACAGGCGTTTGCGGTGCAACCGACATCGAATTGCACGGCGCAAACAGTTAGCGCCTGCACCCATTGTTGCGGCAATATGAAATGTTGCGCTTCGATGCCCAATCGCAACTCGCAGCCCCCAACGGCTCCGGCGCGCACGATTTCGCAAAATCAATTTTTCATTCTTGCTTTGACGGCGTTGGCATGGAGTCCGGCGCCGCTTGAATCAACGCATCAAAATTTTCTGTCCGCTAATTTTTCCTCAACGGCCAACGCAGTTCCCATTTTTCAGCGGGACTGTGCCATCCTCATCTGACTTGGCGTTCCTCGCGCCCGTAGTGTGCCCATGAATAAAATCCGTGGGCGAATTGTAATTCTGTTTTGTTAATCCGTGAAAAATTATGAAGCCAATTTTATATCCAATTTTATTTGTTGTTGCCGGCCTTATCCAACTGCAAGGCCGTGCGGAAGCGCCGTCGTCGCGGACCAACATTGTCATCACGAGCGATTTTATCCGTCGCTTGATGGATGAGGCGGCGACAAATAATCCCGCGCTGCTGGCCGCGCAATCCAGAACCAAATCTTCGGAAGCGAATGTTGCTTCCGTGCGTGTTTGGGATGACCCGATGTTCACCGTTGGCGGAAGTGTTTTCAGTTCCCAAGGATTTGCTGCCTCTGAACAAGGCGATTTGAGCTATGGCATTTCCGAAAAATTACCATTGTGGGGAAAACCATCGCTCAACCGAAAAGCCGCAACAGCGGAGGCCTCCATGCGTCACGCGGATTTGGATTTTCGTTCTCAACAATTGCAACGTGACATCACGAAACAACTTCTTGAAACCGCGTTGGCGCAGCGCGTCGTGGAAATCGGCGAACAGGATTTAGCCTGGCTTAAAACCACGGCCAACGCCGTCGAATCAAAATACCGCGCCGGACAAGCGGATGCAGCGGATGCGCTGCAAATTGAAAATCAGGTTGCTTTGCGCGCTGATCAACTCCAGACCGACCGGCATGAAATCGCGCATGAATGGTTTGCGCTGAATCGCCTGCTTAACCGCGACGTCACTTCGTCGTGGCCGCCGTTGCAATTACCTCCGGTTGCATCGCCTGTGCCGTTCAGCGCAAAACTTTTGGCACTGGCATTAACGAATGAGCCGCAACTTAAAGTC
>JAJPKI010000171.1 GCA_021323835.1 Verrucomicrobiota bacterium
CAGAACAAATCCTTCAGTTGGATGCTGCCCGTGGATTTGGTTCTCCTGGCAATCGGCGCCTATGCCATTTACGTCAGCACAGATTGGCTTGTCGATTGGATTTCCAGAATTCACACCGGCTTCATCAGCGCGAAATACATGGGCTGGTTGAGCGGCTGGCTGATGGTCCTGCCGAACGCGACCCTGGCCGTATACTATGCCTGGCGCAAACAGCCGGAAACCGTCTACGCCTCGCAAGTCGGCGATTGTCACGTTTCAATTCCGTTGTGCCTGGGAATTTATGCGCTCTACCAACCGCTGACATTGCCGCCATTTTTTCAAATGGGAATGATGATTCTAGTAGGCGCAACGCTGTTGCATTTTCTGTTCGTCGCGATTTTTGGGCAATTGCCGAAATTCGCCGGCTGGATTCTCGTCGCCGCTTATGGATTTTTTCTGTGGAAAGGATTGCTCGGCTGATTATGTCTTATTGCAACATTTGCAATGGCAAAACATCGTCTTCAATCCGATTAAAATTACAATGATTGAAATCGTAATCCAAAACGGTTGCGATGGTATTACTTCGAGCGTGCGCAAAAGCACCAGGACGCCAATCACCACGATGAACAAGCCCGGCATCTTATGACAAAAGCAACCGCACTTTTTCGTTTCACAGCACTTCTTTTCTTCTGACGTTTCCATAACCGATTCCTTTCTTTAAGGTTTTTGTTGCGGAACCGCGTGGGAAATTTTAAACGGCTTGCGCCGCGGCCAAATCTTTTCGGCGCTGCCACATGCTCTTGCCGAATTCGTAACCTTCGCGCGTGCGGCGGACGAGAACGTCTTTGTCCTCGAGCATCGTCTTGATGATGCGGATGATCGGTTTCGGACGCAAATAATACGTGCGATAAAAACGTTCGACCGATTCGAAAATTTCTTCTTTCGATGCGCTCGGATATTCGAGTGTGCTTTGTTGAAAGCCGTCGCCTTCGACTAAATCGGTTTTGTCTTTTTTCACAAACCAGCCGTTGAGCTTGGCCTGTTCGTAAAGTTCCGTGCCCGGATATGGCGCGGCGAGCGAAACCTGCAAACTGAAAACGTCCAGCTCTTTCGCGAAATTAATTGTCTGCTCAATCGTCTCTTTCGTTTCAACCGGCAAACCAAGAATGAACGTGCCGTGAATCACCACGCCCGCTTTGTGGCAAGCTTTCGTGAATGCGCGCATTTCATCGGTCGTTACGCCTTTTTTGATGCGTTTCAAAGTTTCGTCGTTGCCGCTTTCATAGCCGACGAGGAACAAACGCAGGCCGTTGTCTTTGAAAGATTTTATCGTGTCGTAATCCAGATTTGCACGGCTGTTGCAACTCCAGTGAACACCGAGCGGACCAAGTTTTTTTGCAATTTCGCGCGCGCGCGGAAGATTCGCCGTGAACGTGTCATCATCGAAGAAAAATTCGCGCACTTGCGGAAACAATTTCTTCATGTAAGCCATTTCGTCGGCAACATTTTGCGGCGAGCGCACGCGATATTTGTGTCCGCCAATTGTCTGCGGCCAGAGGCAGAAACTGCACTGCGCCGGACAACCGCGGCCCGTATACATCGAAATGTAGGGATGCAACAGGTAGCCGATGAAATATTTTTCAATTTCCAAATCGCGTTTGTAAACGTCCGCCACCCACGGCAGCGTGTCCATGTCCTGAATCATTTCGCGTTCAGGATTGTGTTTAATCTTTCCGTCTTTGTCTTTGTATGACAAGCCGGCAATCGTCGAAAGCTCGCGGCCTTCGGCAACTTCTTTGCACGTGAAATCAAATTCTTTGCGGCCGACCCAATCAATCGCCGGCGATGCCTTCAACGTTTCCGTCGGCAAAACCATCGTGTGCGCGCCGACGAAACCAATTTTCGTGTCGGGCTTCTGCGATTTGATGGCTTCGGCCACTTTGCAATCGTTTTTCAGCGACGGCGTGGACGTGTTGATGATGACGTGGTCAAAATCTTTTGCAATCGCCAGACATTTTTTCACATCAATGTCGTGCGGCGGGCAATCGAGCAATTTGGAATTCGGCGTGAGCGCGGCGGGTTGCGCCAACCACGTCGGATACCAATAGCTGGTGACTTCGCGCCGCGCCTGATACCGCGCGCCCGCGCCGCCGTCAAATCCGTCAAACGATGGAGGTGAAAGATAAAGTGTTTTGCTCATGAAAATTAAATTATTCCGCGCGAACGTTGGAATCTTTTTCCGTCGTTCCGCAAGAACTGCCGACGTGGTCGTGATGAACTTCGTTTGAAAATGCGCCGCGCGCTCCGGCAGCCGGTGAATTGATGGCCGCTTTCGCTTCGGCCAAATGACCTTTGCCAATCGTGACGCCGTTGAACGCGCGTTTTTCCAATTCCGGCGATGCCGGAAACGGTTTCGGTTTCGCGCCGAAGTTGTATTTGAAATTTTTCCAGTTGTCGCCGGCTTGATAATTCGTGCCGAGCGCGCCGCTGGGGTCGTAGCCGCAGTGGACCATGCAATGCTCGCAGCGCGGGTCGCGCGCGACGCCGTTGACGACGCCGTATTTTTCCCAGTTCACCTTTTCGAGCATTTCCTGATAGCCGCCGTAATGGCCGTCGGTCATCAAATAGCACGGCGCTTTCCAGCCGCGCACATTGAAGGTCGGAATCGCCCACGCGGTGCAGGTCAATTCGCGTTTGCCGGCGAGAAATTCCTGATAAACCGGCGTGCCAAAAATCGTGAACGCTTTTCCCCATTGCTCAATCTTCGCAAATTTTTGCCGCGTCATGTCGCGCGTCAGGAAAAATTGTTTTGGATCTTTGCCGAGACGCTTGACCATGTCTTTTTTCGCAGCATCGTAATCGTAGCCGGGCGAAATCGTGTGGCCGTCCACTTCGAGCGACGACAAAAACTTGAACATGTCCTCGATTTCCTGCACGTCGGTTTCTTTGTAAACGGTCGTGTTCGTCGCGACTTGATAGCCGAGAATTTTCGCCATTTTGATTGCGGCGACGCATTCGACGAAAACGCCTTCACGTTCAACAATCAAATCGTGCGTGAATTCCAAACCGTCCACATGAACGTTCCAATACATCCATTGCGTCGGACGAATGACGGTTTTCTTTTTCGCCGCGTCGTCGGATTTGCGAATCGTCTCGGCGTCTTTTTCAGAAATCAATTTTTGGTCGAGCAATTTTTTTAACTTCGGCTCGACTGCGGGCGAATAAATTGCTGCGAGATAATCTTTCATTTTTTTCCGCATGAACATGGCGTTCGTGCAGACATAAATGACGCGACGTTGTTCGAGCAGGCCGTTGATGAGCTCTTCAATCTTTGGATAAATCAACGGTTCGCCGCCGCAGATGGAAACCATCGGCGCGTCGCATTCCGCCGCCGCCGCGAGACATTTTTCCAGCGGCACCATGTCTTTGAGCGACGTGGAGTATTCACGGATGCGACCGCAGCCGGTGCAAGTCAGATTGCACGTGTGCAGCGGTTCGAGTTGCAGCACCATCGCAAACTTCGGCGTTTTGCGAAGCTTGTGCTTGATGATGTGACTGGCAATTTTTTTAGTCAGCGCGAATGGAAATCGCATAGTATTTTACCCACCTTAATTTACGGCCAATTGCTTGTTATCTTGCGGAAATGAAACCGGAGCATTCGTCGCCGTGTCATTTTTAATGAAATGACCAACGCCAGGCAACAAAAAATCAAGCGGCGAGACGCTGGTGCCGGCATTAATGCCCGAACAGCCCACGCAAATAAATGCGAGCGCCGTCGCGAACATTGCCAACACTGGAAAACTACGATTTAATCTCACTCGCATATTATAAAACACTCAAACGCGATGGCAACTTTTAATTCCCCGGTTAAACACGCGACTTATTGGAAAGTCGCGGCAATTCTTTTTATTTTTATCGCAGGAATTGCCATGGCCGACGATTCACAACAAAAATTTGCCGCCCACGCTGAAGAAAATTTCCGTTCAGCCCAAAAACAATTTCAATCGGACGAAAATAATCCTTCCAATGCCGTCCAATTTGCTCGCGCATGCTACGATTTCGCGGATTTTGCCAAAAATGACAGTCAGCGCGCTGATTTGGCAAACCAAGGCATTGACGTTTGCCGGAAAGTTCTCGCGTCCGATTTGAAAAATGCCGATGCGCATTACTATTTGGCGATGAATCTCGGCCAATTGGCGCGGACGAAAAGTCTCGGCGCGCTGAAATTGGTCAAACAAATGGAATCGGAATTTCAAGCGGCGTTGAATCTGGATAAACAAATTGATTTTGGCGGTTCCGCACGCAGTCTCGGTTTGCTTTATCGCGATACGCCCGGCTGGCCGATGAGCATCGGCAGCAAACGCAAAGCGAAAATGTATTTGCAAGAGGCTTTGCAAATCGCGCCGGATTTTCCGGAAAATTTTTTGGTCATGGCGGAATCCGACTTGAAATGGGGCGACCGCGCCGACGCGCAAAAACAATTGGATGCACTCGACGCGTTTTGGCCGAAAGCGCAAAAAAAATTATCCGGAGCAAATTGGGAGCGCGACTGGGTGGACTGGACGAATCGCCGCGACGCTGCGAAGAAAAAACTTTCGGAAAATTCTCAGCCGACGCAGTCGCCGCGAAATGGACGGTGACAATTTTGTCACAAACTAAAGTTTGCAGCCTTCGCGCGCCTCGATTATTTTCTTCAATGCAAAGCAAGGGCATCATGGCAAAAAAAATCATAGCCACGCTCAACGATACGACATTGTTCCTGCAGGAATGGCTCGCGAATCCCAAAGGCACCGGCGCCGTCGTGCCAAGTTCGCGCCGTCTCGCCGCAGCGATGGCTAAATGGCTGCCAAAAAATCGTGAAAGCTTCGTGCTCGAACTCGGCCCCGGCACCGGCGTCGTCACGGAATCGCTTCTGAAACATGGTTTGCGCGAAGAAAAATTGGTTGCCATCGAACACAATCCTAAAATGGCTCAATTGCTGCGCGAAAAATTTCCACGCGCACAAATCATCACCGGCGACGCCTGGCAGATGGACTCGCTGCTGCAGCATCGGGGAATTGAAAATGTCGGCGCAATTATGTCCAGCCTGCCGCTGCTGTGTTTTTCGGTGGAAGAAGCCGAAGCGCTCGCGCAAAAAATTCGCGCGGTGCTCGAGCCGAATGGCGATTGG
>JAJPKI010000055.1 GCA_021323835.1 Verrucomicrobiota bacterium
AAGTGAAACTGAGGCACCCCCCCATGAGGTCCACGTGTCGTTTCGCAATCGCCAGCCCCAGGCCGCTGCCGCCTCGCGCCAGGCCGGTCGATGCCTGGTGGAACGGCTCGAAGATTCCCGCGTGCGCGCTGGCGGGGATGCCGATGCCGGTGTCGCGAACCGCAAAGTGGAAGCGACCGGGACCGTCGGCACGGACGAACAGCGTGACAAAACCCCGGTCGGTAAATTTCACGGCATTGCCGATGAGGTTGACGAGAATTTGGCGCAGACGAATCCGGTCCATCAGCAATGCGCGCGGTAAATTCGCGCCGACGTGACATTCGAGTTTGATACCTTTTTTTGTTGCCGGTTCGGAAAATAAAGTGCGGATGAAATCACAAATTTCGCGCGCGTCGGTTGGCTCGGGACGGAGTTCGAGCGCGCCGGCTTCGATTTTCGACATGTCGAGCACGTCGTTAATCAATTGCATGAGCGAAACCGAGCTGTTGCGAATGGCCTGCAGATATTGCGCGTGTTTGGAATTTTTCAAATCGCGCTGGAGCAACTCGCTGAAACCGAGAATGGCGTTCATTGGCGTGCGGATTTCATGGCTCATCGTCGCGAGAAATTTTGTTTTTTCCTGATTGCTGTGTTCGGCATGTAATTTGGCGTTGGCGAGCTCGCGTTCGCGTTGCTGATGTTTTGACGTCAGATGCGAAAGCCACAACGCCATAAGTCCCGCGGTAATTCCAAAAATGCCGGCGACGGTGCTGCTGGAATAAGCGCGGCGAAATTCGTTGTCGCACTCGGCGCGCGTGATGATGAGCGCGGTGGAATATGATTTCAGAAGCGCCGCCGTTTGCGCGGAAATTTTTTCCATTAACATTTTTCCCTCGCCGGATGAAACGGCGGCGGCGGCGTTGGTAAAACTTTGCCTGCGCAACACGACGATGTCTTCGAGCCGGCTTACCCGCAATTCCGTCTTCGCGCGCAATTCAGTGACATTGTCCAAAACAATCGGGTCGTCATGAACAAGCCCGACCAATTGGTCGAATTGCACCGGCAAATTGGTTTTGGCGAAATCGAGCGGCGCAAGGAAAGTAGTATCGCCGGAAATCACGTAACCGCGTGTGCCGGATTCGGCATCGGTCAGCGAGTGACGTGTTTCATTTAAGGCCTCGCGAATTTTTTGGATTTGCCGGACGGCGGCGATTCGCCGGGGCATGCGTGACCATGAAATTGCGGCGAGCACGACGCTCACGACCGAGAGCGCCAGCCAAATGACAACGACTGATTTGTAAAATTGTCTTCCCATCGGCCATCTCACCATTCACTGCGGCCTCCACTTTCCGACACGCTGCCTGAAAAACTTAACGCGCGCGCGCGCGAAACACCGGCCACAGGGAAATTCCGATTCGCGCAGTGTGCAACAATGTCGCCATCCAATTCCGTTTTCCGTTTGCGTCGTGCGATTGCGTCCACGCCCTGCGCAATGCGAGAAAGGCGCCGACCGCTTTTGCGCCGAGCGAAACGTAATGCCCTGCGGTGCGCACGGGCCGGACAAGCTGCGCAGCTTCATCTTTGAGCAATTGCCATTCGCGCGAAAATTCGATGCGATTGGCGTTGCTCTCGGCGACGAGTCGTTGCCGCCTGGCCGCGAGCGAATCTAGGATAAATTTTTTCCCAAGCATTCGCGGTCCTTTCTCATTTGTTCGATTGTTGCCGGCAGCGTCTCCCAATCGCGCTGCAGTTTCATCAAACGGAAATAAAATATTCCGGCGATGGACAAATAGATTGCCATCAGCACGAGCAAGGCGACTATGGGGTGGTTTCCCCAGAAAGCGACCATGACTAAAACGGTCAAAACAATTCCGGCGAGCAACAAACAAATGCATGTGGCCATTGCCAGCCAAAGCGAACGCAAAATTCTTTCGCGTTCTTCCTGAATTTCCACCAACGCCAGCTCAAAACGATTTTCAAAAATCGTCAAAAGCCGCCGCGCGACGCGTTTGGATGCGGTGGCGACGTTGCTGTGGCCGTCGGTAGTTTCCGCAGTGGATTTGTCCGTTGGTGCAATCATCATTTAGCGGCGCGCGAGCAAATAACCGATGAGCGCGCCGAGACCAAGCGCGACGCCGACCGTTTGATACGGGTTGTCGCGAATCTTTTCGTCCGTGGCTTTGGCACAGGCGATGGATTTATCGGAAACGTAATCCCATCCATCGGTGAGCGCTTCCATAATGCGTTTGCGCGCGTCCACAACTTTTTGTTCGGCTACTTGTGCGGTGGCGGCGAGGAGAGTTTTTGCATCGTCGGCGAGTTGCGAAAAATCTGTCGCTGTTTCGTCCATTGTGTCTTCAATTCCCTTTTTCATATTTCTTCCAATGTGTTGATTGTTCCAGTTGAATCGTGTCCTCAATGTTGCCCGGGCGGGCAAGTAAGTGATTCCTCGACGATTTGTTAAAGCGGATTGCGTGCCGTTTTTGCGAGAAACTTTTGAAATCTTCCTCTTCCTCACGCTCTCGCTCTTTCTCTGTTTTTCGTGGAGTTAAGAGAAAGAGGAAGCCGAATTGGACGCATTTCGCATCTTTAATTAATTGCAACCTGCACAACGGTCACGGTTGCAGTATGCAAATTGAATTGCGGCCTGATGCGGATTTGCGCGGGAATTTGCGGCAAAAATAAGTTCGGCGCGTCGGCATGGCAGTTGCGAGGAAGATTCGATTGCAAGCCAAGGAGATAAAAGAAATTGATGCAAGCGGTATGAGCATTCTGGAATTCAAAGCGAATTGGAACATCGCCAAAGGCAAATTGAAGCA
>JAJPKI010000357.1 GCA_021323835.1 Verrucomicrobiota bacterium
CCCGGCGTGTTCATCACGACGGTGCCGTGTTGCGTCGCCGCTTCGATGTCCACGTTGTCCACGCCAACGCCCGCGCGGCCAACAACGCGCAATTTCGGCGCGGCTTCGATGACTTTTTTCGTGACTTTGGTTTCGGAACGCACGACGAGCGCCACCGCATCGGCAACAACCGGCAGCAATTCCGCTTCCGGCAGGCGTTTTGGCAGGACGACGACATTAAATTCAGGACGCTGTTGCAGCAGCGCAATTCCCTTTGGCGAGATTGGGTCGCAAACGACAATTTTCATTTTCAAAAGAGCATCAAGTTTAGGCCACGCGCATTGCAAGGTCAAACAACGAATCCGAATTCTGTGATTGTCATAAATAGCCGCATAAATACGCCATTAATTACACTTGGCATTTGCTTATGGAAATCATAAGTTTTTTGAAATCCACCAGACGGAAACGCAAGATGTTGATTCCAGTCCAACTTTCGCGCGCGCAAAATTTCGTCTTTGCGAAAAATTGATTCAATCCCATTATGAAAATCAAAACCGTCTCAAATTCCGGCTTCACTCTTATTGAACTGCTCGTCGTCATCGCCATCATTGCGATTTTGGCGGCGATGTTGCTTCCCGCTTTGGCGCTGGCCAAAGAAAAAGCCAGGCGCGCGCATTGTGAGAGCAATCTGCATCAAGTCGGTATCGCGCTGGCGATGTATCCGGGTGATTTCAATGATAGAATTCCTCGCAGCGAGTATGTTGAAGGCGGCACGGATAGTAGTTTGACTTACGACGCTTTTCGAAGCACGACCAATGAAGCCGATGCTTACGCTTTAGGACAACTCTTTTTGGCTAAATCCACTCAATACGCCAAAATTTTTTACTGCATGAGCGGCACCGACCTTAAAGGCGGCGCTGGCAATGTAAATTATCTTCAGGAACACAAATATGAAAATTACATCGACCCGGTCACGCTCCAATGGCTGCAATTCATGGCTGGCGACCCGGCCAATCGCGTTCGAACCGGCTACACTTACACACCTCAATCCACATTTAACAAAATGACAGTCTCGCTCGACCCGGATGGCCCCGCGCCAGCATTCAAACCGCCGGCATTTGCCACCAAAGCTACTGAATTTTCCGCCCGCTACATGGTTTGCAGCGATTTGATTTATCGTCTCGACATGGTAACGCATCGCGCTGGAGTAAAGCGCGGCGTTGGATTGAACGTCCTTTATGGCGACGGCCATGCGCGTTATCACAACGAGCCGGCTTTCTTTGACACCGCCACTGTCTGGGACAGCACTATCAACGGTCAAACCGGTGGCGGCGGCATCGAAGACAAACCCGCCAATTTCCACTGGCTGATTTCTTCAATGCTCCCATAACGACACGAATAAATTTCTGTCGCACCGCGCAAAAATCGTTATCCTGCGCGGCTGAATGAGCAAGCTGCTGCTGATTGATGACGAAGAAGACGTGCGGTATTCGTTCCAGCGAATTTTCGATTCGCCGGAAATAGAGTTGGCCACCGCGTCGTCCGGTGAAGAAGGACTCAAAGTCATCCCCAAATTTAAACCCGACCTCGTGCTCATGGATGTGCGCATGGGCGGCATGAACGGACTTGAAACGCTCCGCAAAATCCGCGCGAGCAATCCAAAACTCCTCGTGATTTTGATGACGGCTTACGGCACGACGCAGACTGCCATCGAAGCGATGAAGCTCGGCGCTTACGATTATTTGCTCAAGCCGTTCGACGCGCTGAAAATCAAGGAACTCATCGGCAACGCGCTCAAAGCCGCGCGCGACATGAAACAAGTCGTGTCGTATCAACCGCTGCTCGAATCAGAAGATTATGAATTGGGAATTGTCGGTCGCAGTTCGGCGATGCAGCAAGTTTTCAAATTGATTGGCCAAGTCGCTGCGAGTGATGCCACCGCGCTCATCACCGGCGAAAGCGGCACGGGAAAAGAATTAGTTGCCCGCGCCATTTATCATCACAGCAATCGCAGCCAGCAGCCATTTCTCGCCGTCAATTGCGCAGCGATTCCCGAGCAATTGCTCGAAAGCGAATTGTTTGGTCACGAACGCGGCGCGTTCACCGGCGCGACGAACCAGCGCATCGGAAAATTCGAGCAATGCAATCGCGGCACGATTTTCCTCGACGAAATCGGCGACATGACGCCCGCGACGCAGACGAAAATTCTGCGCGTGCTGCAAAGCGGCACGTTCGAGCGCGTCGGCGGCAATCAGCCCATCAAAGTGGACGTGCGCGTCATCGCTGCGACGAATAAGCCGCTTGAAGCCGCCGTCGCCGCGAAACAATTTCGCGAAGATTTGTTTTATCGCCTCAACGTTGTGCGCATTCCGATGCCGCCGTTGCGCGAACGCGCCGAAGACGTTCCGCTGCTCGTGAATTATTTTCTCGAAAAAAATGCGCGCGAACAAAATCGTCCGCCTAAATCCGTCGCCGCCAGCGTTATCAAAATGCTCGAGAAATACCATTGGCCGGGCAATGTGCGCGAATTGGAGAACGCCATCCGACGCGCGCACGTCATGGCCAAGACCGACGCGATTCTGTTGAGCGATTTGCCGCCGGAAATTTCCGGCAAAGGCGGCGCGACAATTCCTGCGACCGGAAGTGCTGGTGAAACAATTGCAAATGATGCTGCCGGCCTAGCGCGACAATTATTTCAGTGGGCCAAACGCGACCCGAAATTGAAAGTGATTCCCGCCGTCGAACGCGAACTGGTGATTCAAGCGCTCATTGAGACGAATGACAATCAGGTTGCCGCCGCGAAATTGCTTGGCATCACCCGCGCGACGCTGCGCAAACGGATTGAGAAATTCAAAATCCAGCGCGAGTTGAATGTGAAATAAAATGGAATTCATTAAACTTCATCTCGGTCTCATCTTGGTAATCGTGGGTGTGGTCGGAGAAGGAATCGAAATTGTCTGGAAGCTCATCGTCCGTAAACGTTCTCAAAAAACTGATTTAATTCTCGATTTGCTTGGAGCGTTTTTTTGGATTGTGCTCGTTATCGGATTGGCGCTTGAAATTCCGGATGCAGCCAGAACTGACGAACAGGCTGCTCAAGCAAATAAAATTGCAGGTCAAGCAAACGAACGTGCATCTTCAAATGAAGTGCATGTTGCAACACTAACTGCTGACAATTTAATACTGCAATCCAATGTCAATGCAACTGCATTAGAGCTTGTAAATGCGAATATCAAATTGGCCAAAATAAAAAACGCAATTCCGCCGAGACAAATAGATGAAAAAAAGCGGGAGCTTTTTATTACGACGCTTTTACAAACCAATGCTTTGTCTTCTCCCAAAATTGATATTAAGGTTTTTGCTCCAGATGTGGATGACCCCGAAGTAAAATATTTCGCTAAATTGATTAGAGAAATGCTCAACGATGCAGGATATGGAACAAATAGAGAAGAAATAATAAAAATTCAACCCCTTAATCTCGTTGGTGGAACCAATGAAAGAATGCCGCAACTTTTTGTCATCTTTGCGACCGATAATAATGGAAATAAAATTCCATTGAGTATGCCTGGATTCGGTGGATGTATAATGCCATTTGTTCCGTCGAAAGCAACCGTGCAAACAGAATTAACAAATTCTCAAATTCCAATAGCCTGCTATTTTAGCACCAATCCCAATGATATTTTGGGTGGTGTTCGAAATATTTTCAATTACATTGGCGTTTCCACATCGGAATTGTATGGAACAAGTATTTTGAAGCCGTTTGAAGTTGGCTTTTACATTCCACAGCAAGTTCAATAACCCTACACCGTTGCCTTGACACTTGCCTTTTGATTGTTAGTCTTTCCCGCTCGTTTCGCGCCAAAGGGAGCGAATTTTGAATTTATGAAACGCCAGTATCAACCGTCGAAAATCCGCCGCAAACGCCAGCACGGATTTCTTTCACGCAACAAAACCAAGCGCGGCGCGGCCACCATCGCCCGCCGCCGCCGCGCCGGACGCCATCGCCTCACGCCGGTTTAATTTCGATGAGCGCGGAAACGCCGAAACGTCCGCCTGCGCTGCGCTTCGGTCGCGACTCGCGGCTGGCGCAAAGCCGGGATTTCGCGCGCGTCCGCCAGCAGGGCGAACGGCTCGCGCTGGGCTGCCTCATCGCCAACTGGAACAAATTGCCCGATGGCGCGAAGCCAAAATTGGGCGTCGTCACGAGCAAAAAAATCGGCGGCGCGCCGGAACGCAGCCGCGCACGGCGATTGCTCCGCGAAAGTTTCCGGTTGCATCAGCACGAATTTGCGCAGCCGGTGGAATTGGTTTTGGTCGCGCGCAATTCCATCGCCGGGAAAAATTTCGCGGACGTGGAAAAAGATTTTCTGGCGGCGCTCAACAAAGCGAAGCTGTTGAAGAATTAAATGAATTTGCTCCAAGCCATTTTGATTTTTGCGATTCGGATTTATCGCTGGACGATTTCGCCGGCGCAAATTTTTCTTTTTGGCGCGGGCAGCGGCTGCCGCTTCACGCCGAGTTGCTCGCAATACGCGGTTGAAGCGATCAAGACGCGCGGCGCAATGGCAGGAACATTTTTAGCGGCGAAACGGATTTGTCGTTGTCATCCGTTTGGAAGTTGCGGGCATGACCCGGTTCAGAAAGCAGATGGCAGATGGCAGATGGCAGATGGGAAAATCACCGAGGCAAAGCCTCTTTAAATTTCATGGACAGAACCGGAATCATCGTCGTCACAATTTGCGCCATCCTGCTCGGGTTTTGGTACTACGAATCCGTCAAATACGACACCTACGTGGCGCAGCAGCGGGCGCTGAGCAACACCAACTCCGTCGTCGTGCAATCATCGCCCACCACGGTGTCCGCCAGCAGTTCATCAACGCCCATCCCGGGCTTTGCGCTTTCCACGAACGCGCCTGAAAAAGACATCACTC
>JAJPKI010000302.1 GCA_021323835.1 Verrucomicrobiota bacterium
AATTCGGGCAAAATGAAAAATTTCTGGTGGTAGGCATAAGGCGTGGATTCGATTGAAAATTCAAAGCTGTTGAAATTGGAAGCGCATCTGCGCTCGCGGATTCGCGGGCAGGATCATGTTCTGCCGCGAATCATTTCCCTGCTGAAACGTGGGCAACTCGGATTGACAAAATTAAATCGTCCGCGCGGAAGTTTTCTTTTTCTCGGTCCGACGGGTGTGGGAAAGACCGAGACAACGATTGCGTTCACAGATTTTCTGTTCGGTGAAGGCAAACTGTTCCGCTTCGACATGAGCGAATATCAAACGCAAGAAAGTTTAGGCGTTCTCTTGGGCGCGAAACTTGGCGAGCGCGGAACGCTGGCAATGGCTTACGACCGCTCGCGCTGCGGCACGTTGTTGTTCGATGAAATTGAAAAGGCTCATGCACGCATATTGGATATATTTTTACAAATTCTTGATGCTGCTCGCGTGACAATGGCGAACGGCGAGACATTGGATTTGTCCGGTTTTTATATTGTGTTCACCACGAACATCGGCGGCGCGGACTTGCTCAACCTGCAACATTCAACGTTTGCGACAATGGAGCGTCATGTTTTAGCACGAGCGCAACAAGCAATGCGACCGGAGTTGTTTGCCAGAATCACAGAGAAATTGGTTTTCAACCGATTAAGCTACGATCACCAACTCGAAATTGCCCAACTGCTATTGAATGGTGAATTGAAATTTTTAGGTGACAAAGGATACAAACTTGAAGCCGATAAAACTGTGCTTCCATTTGTCGTGCAACGCGGCTTTCATCCGAGACTTGGCGCACGACCAATGCGTGACACGGTTGAAAAATTGATTGGCGATGCTGTGGCTAGTGATTTGCTTATGAATGGCGTGAGTGGCGGCACGGTGACTCTGAATGAAGCTGCCAATTGTTTTAGAATTGCTCCGTTATCTTAATACTTTGGTTTAATTTTAATATGTCCGCGCTCCTTTTCTCTCGGATTTTCAGAATTTGTTTTTGGCGGCTCTTGAAATGTCTGTAGGTCTTTATTTGAGAGTGCCAATCTCCATGTAACAATCCACGGCAAAAAGTAAAAAGCCATTATCATCGCCAACACTGCCGCCCTACCAAGCCAGACAAATCCATGTGAGTTTTCATGTTTGAGAGAAATACAGAACATTGCGTAAATAATTACCAATAAAAAATGTGTTATTGCAGCCCAAATCAATAACGTGGGCTTTCTCCTTGAAAATAAGACCGCGACAGCACTTAAAAAGAAATAACTGCAAATCATGGAGATGCTTACAGAATCAGAAGGACCTCCAGGCGAAACAGGGCCAACGCTCATGGCCGTCTGTGATTGTCCATAACCGTGTAAAGCCAGCAAGATGAGCAACGTGAAAATTCCAGCCACTGCAAATACAACCGAAAAACTCATGCGTTTAACCATACGCTATGTTCCGCTATTGGCCTGCCGCTTTCAAGGTGTTTGGATCGCCCTCCCAATTCCGTGAGCCGTTCGTATTGGCAATGCCCCTAAATCTGACGTTCATAAAACCATCCTGTGTTTCATTGATGCTGAACGATAGAGCGAGCTTACTATAAACTTGGCCGTCTCGACTTTTGATAAAAAAAATTTCATTAACCGATCCGATTCCATTGTTATTCGTGAACGTGCCAGCAGGCTGATAACCGTCATCCGGCGCAAAATATGTAATCTTCCACTCTTGGTCAGAAGTTGCGATAAAGCCTCCGCCAATAACTTCCACGTCAATACTCCATTGCTGCGGATTATGTTCTGAGATTTCTCCTGATGGCCTGTTCACGGTAATTTTCAAATCGCCGCCCGCCGGCACAACTTTGCCAGCGATTAAATCAAAAAAAATCGGCGCACTGGTGAAAGGCAACTTATATTCTTTGCCAATGTCAACCAGCGGCTCTGCGCCTTGCAGCTTCCACATTTTTATCACTGTGGGATTGTTCTGGTCGGGATGCACGCGCTGCGATTCCGACCATAAATAGGAATAAATGCCGCCGCCGTTTAATGAGGCTAGAGCGTAACCGGATTTTACTGGAACAACGCTCAAACTTTTTCCTTTGTAACCGCTGATGGTGAAAAAGCCATTTCCATCCGCCGTTATCGTGCCACGGTTGACCCCGACGGCTTGGCCGTTATTGAATGGGATTTCAAATTTGATTTTGGCATTACCGATAGCGTTTCCAAATTGGTCTTCAAGCCGGCCATAAAATTCAATGTCCACGTCGTTTAATACAGCAAGTCCCTCTCGCATCTGCTGTTCTTTACTTTCCATAGGTGGCGTTGGGACAGACTTGGCAGTTTGTGCGACGGGTGAGTTTGTGCGAACTGGCGCGCTCGGCACTGCGGCCGTTATCGGCGACGCAACGTTGGTTTCAACTGCCGCTGTCGGCGGCATTTCCACTGACTTCCTTTTTTCATGCCACAACGCCAGCGCAATTAGCACTACCATGACGGCAATGAACAAAAAAATCGGACGACGGATTTGCATAATTATTTAAGATTGAAAGCATCCGAACTCAAGAGCTCGTTCCAATAATCTTGCTGCTGCCAATAGTCACCACGAAATTCCGCACTGTGATAAAAATGTTCATCGAATGGATGAGAAGGATGAACCAAGTCGGACGGCCAAATTTGCGACAAATCCACACTTCTTGTAAAGGTGCTAATGGGTGTTGCTCCCAAAGCTGTCGAATACGGATTGGCTGCATAAGCCAGAACTTCATAGCGATCATTTAGATTGTTCACAATGTCAAGCGTTTGGGGCGGGTCGGCAGTAAAATAAGCAAATTCAAAATGATTCCACGGAGCAACGTCATTAGTGCTGCCTACGTATGTATAATATCCGCTGCCGATGAAAGTATCCGGCTTAAGTTCTTGATCGAAACACCATGCGTCAGCATTAAGCGCATAATCGTTGACGTTGTAAAAACTTATTCTATGGCCGACAGCGGCAACATTATTGGTTAAACGATTTCCATAAATGTTTGGAGTATTCGGATGGCCGGGAGCGGAGATAGAATGCGCTGAATGTGTATAATCAATCAAATAAGGCGAGGTGACAGTCGCATCGTAAACATGCGCCGGTATTGCTGCCTGACTTGCCACATAAGTGTTCACAAGTTGTCCATCCCCGTTTTGAGCCGCCAAACGCAAAGCTTCGCTGGTTACAACATTTCCCATGCTGTGTGCTAACACATACACATTATTTCCATAAACAGAATGAAACCTTTCCATCAAATTCAAAAGTCCTGCGGCTGAATGCCATGATTGATTTTCACTGTTGTCATAATTGTGAACATTGAACATCACATTTATGAGACTTTGACCGGTAAAGCCGTGATCAGTCGGCCAACGGAAACTGCCAAAACGACCTTGATAGCCTTGCCAATAAAGGCGTTTGAATGCTGATTCTGCGTAACGATCCTTTTCCCACGCTTCCATATTCCAGCCATGAACATATAAAATGTAAGGAACAGCATTTCCCGATGCAGCGAATTGAAACGGCCTGACACCGGTTGGCAAATTATCGGTGGCTATTTGCGCTACGCTGTTAGGTGCAGTATTTGCGTCATCACCGACCGTCCATCGTTCATACATTTGCTTGATGTCCACAAGTTGAATATATGTTTTAGCCTTTGCTAATACGTTACTATGGCTATCAAAAACGGTGAGCGTCAATCCACCAATTCCATTGCTGACGCCACACCAGATGAAATAGTTGCCGCGCCAAATGTTGCCAAAGAAATAAGAATTAAGTTGAATACTTTTACCGGGTGAAAGTCGCCCGATGTATGGCGACTCAAAAGAATTGGCTTGCAGAGATGCAATGGAGGCATTGGTCAAATATCCCATGCCTCCATCGGTATCTGCGGCGGTAAATAAATCAATCGTGGGATTATTTGTATTTGGATTGCCAATGTCATCCCAACTTAAAGTCACCGCATAATTAGTCAGTGAATTACCGAGCGCATTTGTTGTTATGCCACAAATCCAGAGCCGCGTAAAATCTTGCAAGTCACGCATTGTCGGAATAATTCGACTCGAAAAGTCTGAATAATCGTAATCAGGCACAGAATCTGTTTCAATGTCATCCTCATAATTTGTATTGTCGTCGGCATCAGGCGCAAGACGGTCAAAATTGTTATTCACCCAAAACCGATACGGATGATTTGGAGTAATTGCGTCCTTACCGTTCACGCTGGTGTCCATCGTGCCATCGTGATTTGCGTCCAAAGCAAGACCAACTACCTGAACGATGCCTGTCGCCTGAATTCCCGTGTCAATGTCAGGCTTTGTGATGAGC
>JAJPKI010000122.1 GCA_021323835.1 Verrucomicrobiota bacterium
AATTCGGGCAAAATGAAAAATTTCTGGTGGTAGGCATAAGGCGTGGATTCGATTGAAAATTCAAAGCTGTTGAAATTGGAAGCGCATCTGCGCTCGCGGATTCGCGGACAGGATCATGTTCTGCCACGAATTATTTCCCTGTTGAAACGCGGGCAACTTGGTTTGACAAAATTAAATCGTCCGCGCGGAAGTTTTCTTTTTCTCGGTCCAACCGGCGTCGGCAAAACCGAGACAACGATTGCGTTCACCGATTTTATATTCGGTGAGGACAAATTGTTTCGTTTCGATATGAGTGAATATCAAACGCAGGAAAGTTTAGGTGTCCTTTTGGGTGGCAAACTTGGCGAACGCGGGACGCTGGCGCTGGCCTGCGATCGTTCGCGCTGCGGAACATTATTGTTCGATGAAATTGAAAAGGCTCATACCCGCGTTCTGGATATTTTTCTGCAAATCCTTGATGCAGCGCGTGTGACAATGGCGAATGGCGAGACACTCGATTTGTCCGGTTTCTATATTGTGTTCACAACCAATATCGGTGGCGCGGATTTATTGAACCTACAACATTCGACATTTGCCACGATGGAGCGCCATGTCTTGGCGCGTGCGCAACAAGCGATGCGGCCAGAATTATTCGCCAGAATCACCGAGAAATTGGTTTTCAACCGATTGGGTTACGATCACCAACTCGAAATTGCGCAACTACTGTTGAATGGTGAACTAAAATTTTTGCGCGAAAAAGGATACGAACTTCATCCTGACAAAACCGTATTGCCATTTGTGGTGCAACGCGGCTTTCATCCGAAACTTGGCGCGCGGCCAATGCGTGACGCGGTTGAAAAACTGATTGGCGATGCGGTCGCTGCTGATTTGCTGGCAGAGGGTGTCAGTCGCGGAAAGCTAATTTTGAATGAAATGGAAAATGCTTTTACCGTTGTCCACCCGAACGGCGACCATTAACTTTTCCTTTTCAAACGATGACACTCGGACTTGCCTTTTGCTTGATTTAGGCGATATAGTTCAAACATGGCTTTACCTACGCGCCCTAATCTAATCAAAAGGCTGCAAACGGCTTTCCCCAGAGGAACGCCGTTTGATCGTCGGGAATTGGAAAAATTGGGAGTGTCGCGGGCCTTGGGACATCATTATCTGAAATCAGGATGGCTTGCGCGGCTGGAGCGCGGCGTCTTCATGTTTCCCAATGACACGTTGCAACGTGAAGATTGTTTGAAATTTCTATCGCGGCGGGTCGCCGGTTTTCATGTCGGCGGCAAGACGGCGCTGGCGTGGCGTGGCATCTATCATAATTTGCCAACGCGCGAACCGCTTTCATTGTTGGGTGAAAAAAAAGCCCGTCTGCCGGAATGGTTTCAAAAACTTTTTCCGGCACGCTACACGGCGCGCAATTCGTTTTCATCCAACCTGCCGAAAAATTTCGGTCTGCAACCGCTGCCGGAAACGCCTGATGGCGTCCTCGTTTCCGTGCCCGAAAGGGCGTTATTGGAAATGTTGAGTGAAGTGGGTGTTCATCAAGGCGTCGAAGAAGCGCGCAATATCATGGAAGGCGCACGGTCGCTGCGGCCGGAGGTGCTGGCGACGCTATTAAAGAGTTGTCAACGTGTCAAAGTGGTGCGGCTTTGTGTGCGTTGGGCCGAAGAATTGAATTTGACCTGGGCGGCGGCTGCTAAAAAAGCCGCCGGTAAACGGCTCGGTCATAGCCGTTGGACCGCCCGCCTCAAAGATGGAACAATTCTTATCCTGAATCCGTAATGGACAAAACTTACATCGAAAATGTCCGCCTGCTGCTCGAAAGCGCCCCGGCGATTTTTGAGGTGCCATCGTTTGCCATGAAAGGCGGCACGGCGATCAATCTGTTTATCGAAAATATGCCGCGATTATCGGTGGACATTGACGTGGTTTATACCGATCACCAAACGGCGCGTGAAGAAGCCTTGAAATCCATTTCAAGCGCGTTGAATGCCGTGCAAAGGCGGTTGGCTGGCGCAAACATTGAAGCCGAAGTTTCAGGCACCAAAGATGGTGACGAAATTAAATTGTTCATCCGGCGTGGGCGCAATCAGGTTAAGGTCGAGGTGAATTATGTTTTTCGCGGCACGGTCTTGCCGGTTCAGAAGAAGCAATTGCGTGAAGAAGCGCGGAAACTTTTTACCACCAACTTATCCGTGCCGATTCTCGCCACACCGGAACTTTACGGTAGCAAATTGGTCGCGGCGATGGACCGCCAGCATCCCCGTGATCTTTTTGATGTTCGCGGTCTTTTCGAGCGCGACGGATTAACAGCGGATGTTGTCGAATGTTTTGTTTGCTATCTCGCGGGTCATAATCGCCCCGTGCATGAAGTCCTCTTTTCCCGTGACACGGATATGTCATCGGCCTTTGAGAATGAATTTGTCGGCATGGCGCAAAATCCAATTACTCTGGCTGAATTGCAAGAGATTCGGCGCAGACTGAAGAAAGAATTGCCCGCAACATTAACATCCAATCAGCGGCAATTTTTACTCGGCCTTGTCTTGGGCGAGCCTGATTGGGGATTGATGAAATGTCCACATCTGGCACAACTGCCGGCGATTCGGTGGAAACTTCAAAATCTCGCCAAGCTCAAAAAATCGAATTCAGGAAAATTCGCGTTACAGGCAGATGAACTTCGCGCCAGATTTTCCACGTGAAGCATTGAAAGCATTATTTGGTTTTGTTTCCTAATAATCTCATCACCTCGGATGAAAGAATGGCAAATTTACAAGGCACGTCATTTTTCAACACTTCTCCAAACATATCAGTTGCCAAATTTATGTGCTTAAAAAATTCTTTGGGGTTTTAATAAATGGGGGCAAACTTCCAGCGGCAAATGACGACACTTGAAAAGTTACAGGGGTTGGATGATGGCCAATTTCATCAATTGGCTGACGCCATTCTCAAAAGGGTCGAATCAAGATACAACGAACTGCGCACTCACGGTGTCAATGACAAAGGCATAAGCATAAAGGGCCAGCCAGATTCATACGTTGGGAATTCAGCGCGCTCCTGTTCAATTGCTTTCTGTTATACAGTCGAGACCAAAGATTGGTGGAACAAAATCTGCGATGATTTAGTCAAAGCAGTGAAGGTGTCTTCGAATCTTCAAGAAATTGTCATAGCGCTTCCACGCGATGTAGATCGCGAGGGGCCAAAGGATAAAAAAATTGATTGGGAGCAGAGGATTCGCACGGCTGCTAATAATAAACCCTGTTCAATTTATGACGGACGAAAGCTCTCAGGATTTCTCGATGAAAAGTATCAGGACCTGAGATATGAGTATTTAGGAATCCCATTTTCCCGGCTTTCAAGCGCGGCCATAATGACGAGTTGCCACACGGTAAATCTAGCGGTCATCGGCGACCTCATAGCAAAAGGCCGCTACGATCCACAACATTATGTATTGCGCGAAGCGGATGATCAGTTAAAGCAATTATGGCGAGAAGCATTCGGTTCCAAGAAAGGATGCCGGTTGATTCCTATCGTCAATGATTCGGGCGTTGGAAAAACAAGCTTACTTTGCTCCTTTGTAGAATCATCAGGGGCAAGTGTGCCAGTCCTCTTGATGCAAGCCAGGGATTGCGGATTTCATACAGAGGACGCGCTGGTCCGCATCGTGATGCAAAAATTGCAGGGAGTCCTCTCTCCCACGCTCCAGATGCAAGAGGAAGTCGCTTTAACCAAAGTGATTTCATCTATTGGTGTTTTAACAGTTGTGCTTGATGGTTTGGACGAAGTCAGAAATTCCACGAACGTAGGACAGGCACTAAAATTCTGGCTGGAATCCGCCATCGGCAGGGCAAGTATTTTGATTGTTTCTTCCAGACCTGATTTCTGGCGCCGGTGCTCCGAAAAGTCTTGGGAACGATGGATAGCTCCCACGAAATCAAATGACCGCAGGTCGGCATCGAAGCCCGATGAGCAAACGACACAACCCGAAAATCGAATCTTAGGACATACCCTGCCTGAAACGTTTTCACCCAATGAACTGAGGTTGGCTTGGAATAAATTTGGCCTTGAGAAGAGCGATTTAGAAACCGCTTCGAATGAAGTCCGGCAGGAATTGTCGCACCCGCTAACATTGAGGGCCTGGGTTGATATTTTTAAGGCGGGGAATATGCCAAAGCTTCCAAATACACGAGATGAGATTATCGAGTTGTGGATCTGGTGTCGTTTGGAGCAGGAAGCCGATTCCGTTTCACGGATTTCTAAAGAATTGCTTTGGAAGGTGATGGTCGAAATCGCTAAACGCATTGATGCGGGAGGGGAAACTTATATTTCGGTCGATAAATTGTCTGAGGTTCCAAGATTCGACCCTGCTCATCCGCCCGGCGAAGCCGTGGAGCGTTTGATTAATGCAAATTTATTGGAATTTATAGAGGGCCAAAATGATTCCGTCAGGTTCGTGTTCGACTCTGTATACGAGTTTTTTCTGGCCGAGGCCGATATTGAAGAAATAAGAAAAGACAGTCAAAGCGTGGTCTCATCTATCGGCGACAAAACATTCTCGAAAACGGCAACTCGCCTAGGGCGGATTGGCTTTCGTATAGCCGGCAGCCCAGAAGGAGATGCTTTTGCGAGCGCTTTGGCCGGTCAAGATTATGCCAAAGCGCTGGCGATTATTCAGGGACGGCCGAACAAGTTTTCAACCGAAACAAGGCGATACATTTTTAATAAATGCCGAGAGGTGTTTTGGAAATCAAGAAGGCCAGAAATGGCCTTTTTGATTGAGCGAATTGGGTATGTGAATTGTGAGGAGGCACGCGAAACATTGGCGACCTTGGTTTTGCCATGGGAACATTGTCCCTATGGATTACACTTGGTTGCTTCGTATAGTATTGTCCGTTTAAATCTGATTGCTGGCATTCCCCTTCTCCTTGGAGCTTGTTGGTGGTTTGACGGTCGTCATTCGTATTATCATCGAAGCATTTTGTCATTAATACGGAACGCTTCCGATGAGTTCAGAGAGGCATTTGCCAAACACGCCATTGTATTGCTTGCAGAGCCGTCTGAATGTTGCGAACACGCACAAGCTGTATCTATTCTTGGCTATCTTGGTGATGAACGACTTGTCGGACACTTGAATGAACGACTCCAGTCTAACAATAGATTGTGCGGGTATGAAAATCGCGGCCTTTTTGCTGTGGGTTCCCCAGGCGCTGCCGATGTGTTCGTGAAGTCAGCAAATCTTACCGCTGCGAAAATTGAAGCGGCACGTGGAAAGAAAGAAGAAGAAGTTACGTCCAGATTGTGGTATGACATATCGCTGAGGAGTGCTGACCTTCGTTATCTTGTCACCGAGCCGTTCGAAAAAAGCCTTATTTCACTTATTGATGGCCCTAACAAGATGGCTGCCCGTTTTGGTTTAGACCTTGCAAATTCGAGCCGAAAACCATCTTTAATTCGGCACATTATGTTTTCCGGTAAAAATGATGGCTACCCGTTTTTGTGTGTAGACGATATCAGCGAGTCCATACCTGTATCTGACTGGCTTGATTGGTGGAAACAGGCGAACTCAGACAAGGTGAGGGCTTCTCTTCTAAACGTTTCAGGCATAATTCCTGACGTTAGAATTGAGAATATTGCAATAGATTGCTTGAGAATTCCTGAATTGCGAGGCAGCGCGGCTCACGCCCTAGCACGTCTGGGTAGCATCCGATGCCTTCCGCACCTAAGGGAGGCTTTGGCTTCGGTGGACATTAAATCTTCAAACGCCTTTTACCTCCTGCATGGCTTGGCTCTGGCCTTGGGCGAACTGCGCGATAGTGAAGCCGTAGATCTGCTGGGGCATGTTGCTTTGGATAATCCGTCCTACACTCGGGATTTTGCACTTGATGCCCTTGCCCAAATTGGGACTGACGAAGCTGCCGATACTATAATAAGAATTTCTAGCGGGGTTGATTTGAATGAACCGTATAATCATTGTGTAATCGAATCTCTGATTGCGCACGGTAGCCTGCGGACTGTTAATCGGGCAATTGAGATTGCGAGCCAACACCTTGGGGGGCCAAAGTGGCTGGTCAAGCAGATGAGACATGTATTCATGCAACGCGGTTGGATGGTGGGAGAATATTATACACATGTGCAGGATGCTAAACTGATTGAGTATTTATTCTCCGCAGAGGGAGATATGAGCGCCGAAGAGCGAAGGGATTTGATACATTGCTTCGAGCAAATCGACAGCGATAATGTGCGGCAGATGCTTTGGATTTTTGCGAAGCGTGCCGGAACAGATAAAGATGTTAAGGTGGTTATCTTCAAAAACCATAATGGTCACATGCTCAGTTCAGAGGCCTTGGAAGAGCTGACTAATCGGACTGACGAGCTAACATTGCCCAATGTGATTTCATCTACTTTGGAATGCAAAAAGGTTATTTTTAGTTATCAAATGGAGCGATTGGCTAAATTTCCCAGTTCGTTGGTTGTTTCCGAAGTTAAGACCCGCCTAAAAAATTCTCCGCAAGCCATGGAACAAATTATTCGTCTGCTGTCTATCTTGGGGGCTTATGGATCCTCTAAAGATGCACAAGATGTTAGCTACTATTTAAACATGGAAAATGAGTCTGTTCAAAATGTGTCTGATGAAACCACAAAACTTCTTCTCGACCCGCTTCGCGTTGCCGAAGGATGGAGAGAAATGTTGTTTGCCGGGTGATGCGCTAACCTCGTTACGACGAGAGCGACATTAAGTAATGCTCACAAAACCACAGAATGAAAACCGCGTCCTCCGCAAAAACAACAGTCTTTATTCCCTCCCTGACATCGGCAGGTGGTATGACCAAGCGGTGTAAGGACTATCGGAACTCGGCGTTTCGTGACATCTTGCCCGTGATAAATTGGGGTCGCTGATTCCTGAAGAATTACATTTCCACCACCTAACGCTGTTGCTAATCGCTGTAATCCTTCGCCTGTCTCCTTCCATGGTCGGAATATATCTGTTCCGACAGAAATGCTGTCTTGCTGAACTTCTTGAATTGGGATACGTCGACGGTTAAGGGCTAACTTTAGTGCAGACGCGACAGGCTTAATCAAACTGCCTCCGCCAGTTAGAAAAACTCTTTCGGGCTTTTTTTTATCAACGATTTCTAGGATTTTCTGCAATATTGCTGCGGCAAATGTCGCTGCCAGCTTTTCTATCAATTGTAAATCTTTGGAATCGCCCAATTCAATTTGGGTGTCCTTGCCGTTCAAACGTGTTAACAAAAAATATGGAGTTCCATTATAAAGGGATCGCTTTATGAGTTCGCTATCTTTAAACGATAATTCCGACCAAGAAAATCCATGTCGTTGGCCCAGGCCAGCAAACAACGGCTTATCTAAATCATTGATTACACCGAGCGGATAACTTTTTTCCACAATTGCATTCAGGCCGTCGTAAACATCAGTGGTATCGAATGTTAACGAAGCGATGTCGGTCGTAAATGCACCAATATCCACAACCATCACTGTAACCAGATTCTCGTGTGTGCCATGAAGCACGAAACCGCGAGCTGCTTGGATATAAACATTTTGATGTCCAAACATTCTACCATAATTTGTAAGTAATTCACCGGAAGCGTTTCGTGCAATTACATTTCTCCCTTCCGAAAACAATCCAATTGCATTGGCGCGAGGTTCGGTCACCTTGAGGATGAGTGATGGATCGTCCCATCCATTTAAATCCAAGCACCGTGCGACGAGCATTGCTTGTTCGTCAAATTTTTCGAATGCGGGCATAGCGATGCGCGTTTGACATTTTTTTAAATTTATACCGACGTCGTCAAGACGGGCTTTTAGCCATTCAAAAAATTTACCGGCGACGGTAATAGCCGTCAGAGATTCTTTTTTATCATGTGGGTCGAATAATTTCGCTTTCCAGTTTTGAAAAACCTCCATTCCTACCGGATTCATATTAGCCGCTTTCCAACCAAAAACCCACGGCTGACGTTTGTCTCCTGTTCTTATAGCTAAGGAAGGAATAAGTGGGCTGTTGTCGACCATTAAAATTTTAGCATCTTGCTCAAAAACTCCCTTTTTAACAGGAAGACATTCGCGGCGATGAGAAACTTTCGTGTATGATGCCCCCAAATCAATGCTTACGGTTTCCTCAAACATAATTTTATTCCTTTCTGACTTTTGCACGCGCTACCACTTCGTCATTGATACGCCATCCAGCTTGATTGATTATAACGGGCGTGCCTGGAGTCAATCCGCCAGCAACATCTTCATGCCAAAGTGGATCGTAAATCGCCGTCTGGTCTTTCTTGCCAATTTCTGACAGACCCAAGTTACGGGCCATTACAGAAAGAATATCCTTTGCGTTAAAACCTTGATCGGCCTTCTCAAAAGCAAGAGCGATATGGCGAGCTCCATGTGCTGTAATAGATAATTTGTCATCTAATAGCACTTCTTCATTCGAAAGGTTTTCAAAAATCCATGTTTTCGACTGTTGGGCTTGGGTTTTAGTCAAATTACGCAGTTGGCGCATTATTTTTTGAATGATAGCCAGGCTAGCTTCCGCATCTGTGGTGCGACGTTCTGCCAATAGAATACCAGCACCTAAACGGGCCAATGTTGCAGTGATAAATTCTCGTTCAGAAGAATCTGTAGTTAAAGTTGATTTGAAAAGTGTCTCTACCAATTTTACAGCAGACGCATTGGATTCTTTTCGGGTCAAAATCGTCGGCAAGATGTCAATTGTCATTTTAAATAAGGCGCGATTTTGGTAAATGACCTCACTCAAGGCAGTAATTCGGTCATCGGTCAACGACGGTTGATGAAAAATCAGTGCCAGCAACTTACCGCTTTTGTCTTTCTTAAGCGCTGTCGTCAGTGCTTCGTGCCACGGCCTCAAATGTTTTTTTCTTTGTTGTCGATCAACCAACAAATCGAATAACGGCAATAATTTTTCAGGTTTTGAGTGAGCTAACAACCAGTCTGCTCCTACTGTGGAATAGATTTCCGTTGGATTTGCGAGCAACTGACCCTCGACATCGCGCGCGGGTATTTTTTTTGCCTTTATCCAAATTTTTAGAGACGCGGAATTCGGCGCAACATTAAGCATTTGTTGCAGTGACAAGTCCTGAAAAATGTCGCGCCAAATATTAAAAATCAATGTTGCAGACTCCAAAAGCCCACGGTCACGTAAAGCCTGCAAAAATTCAACAGCCTCATCAAAAACTAATTTTTGCCGTTGTATGGGGGGGCGAGAAAATTCGTCAAATAAAAAATCGATTTTTTTTCCGAAGTCTTCATCAATTATTCCCGTGCGAACGTTGCGAAATTCTTTTTCGATTTTTCTTTTTTTTGAGTCATCCAATGGTCCTTTGAGAAGGATTTTAAACACTGAAGTCAATTTCCGATCGAGCGAATTCATTATCCAATGATTACGCCGTTTCAGCCGAATCGCAGCAAAAATTTTCTGACGGCGTTCGCATTTTTTAAAAAATGCATTATTTCAACAAAAAAACGTTTATGCAAAGAAGCAACCGCCAGTTTCGCGCAACGACGTGTGATTGCCATTGCCGATGACGACATGGTCAAGCACGTCAATTTTGAGCAATTGCCCGGCTCGAATGATGTCGCGTGTGACTTGAATATCTGCTGCTGACGGTGACGATTCACCGCTTGGGTGATTGTGCATGATGATAATGGCGTGTGCGCTTGCCATGATTGCCAAACGATAAACTTCGCGTGGATGAACCAAAAGTGTGTCCATTGTTCCAACAGATACCAAATAATGCCCTTTGATTTTATGACGTGTATTCAGAATCACCACTGCGAGACATTCGCATTCAGGATTGAAGTAAGGATGAGTTTTGATGTGCAAATTCCAATAAGCTGCCGCTTGTTGCGGCTCTTGACATAATTGGATGTCGGTTGGCGTGGGACATTCCCGCAATGAAACAATTTTCCATTCCTGCGGTTGGTTTGGAAATTTGATTGGCTTAACGATGTTGTTCTCCACTTGAGGCGTTGGGAGATTGTTTTCTGTCGTATTCATATTTGCGTTTCGGTTTTGAAGGAGCGGGATTGCTCTCTTCGCCTCACTGTTTTTGAGAGAGCAAACCCGCTCCGACCGAAACGCACCGAGCCCGCGACCGCGCTACAAAATCTCGGAGCAAAAGCAATGAAGTGACACGAGGCGCAAATTGTCAGTTAGGGAAAACTCTGCCTCGTGGCGCGAGATTGCTGTGTAGCCAAAATCAGCGCAGGAAGCGGGCGACGAACACGAACGAAAACAACGACGCTAGTGAACAACGATTCGTTGACTTTAGAATTTATCCAGTTCTTACTTTGCCGCGCATGAATGTATTTTCCTCGTTATCGGCGCAGCAACTTCGACGTGCTGCGGACATCAAAGATAAAATTGAATCATTTCAAAATGAATTGAACCGGATTTTCGGTTCGCCTGTAAAAGTTGTGGTTGCTGCCGCTCCAAAAAAACGGCGCAAAATGAGCGCAGCGGGCAGAGCCAGAATCGCTGCTGCTGCAAAAGCGCGATGGGCCAAAGTTAAAGGGAAAAAATCGGGTGCTGCTCTGGCGCAAAAGCCTAAACGTAAAATGAGCGCGGCAGCCAAAGCCAAAATTTCCGCCGCTGCCAAAGCACGTTGGGCGAAAATAAAAGCGGCGAAAAAATAACTGAGGCTTTTCACGACGGAAAATTGATGAATACGCCGCCGGGATACGAAAAGAAATTTGCAGATTTCATCCGGCTTTGCTCGGAAGCGAAAGCAAACGGTATTTCACAGGTGACGGTTGCGTATCCGTGGGTGATTGGGGACACCTACGAAGAAATGATTGAAAGTTTGTCTCGGTTGGCAGATGCGGGACTGTCGCTGCATATCGCGGCTCGCAAGGATTGGCCAAGCCAAAATTGATCTCTCGCAAAGCCTTAAAAAGTTTTTTGGAAAGGCTTCGGTCTGCGGTCAGCGAGCGGGAAAAGTGGAGTGAAGACGGAGAGACGGCTGGAACGAAGCCGGAGCGCAACGCCGCCGCCGAGCCGCAGACGGAAGCCCGCCGCTTCTGCGGCTAACATCATTGCCACTCGTGACGAGCGCGCGGTTTTGCGGAGTGGAGTGGGCGTCGTCGAAAGGGAAGCGGGGCGACGGGCAGCCCGGTGAAGCGCAGCAAACCGTGCGTTGGTCACGGCGGAACAAGAGTGCTGTGCTTGTGCTTAAAAATCTATTTGCCGTTAAATTCGCTCTCCACCCCTTTACAAAACTCGAAGCTGTCTCGTTGTAATCAAAGCGGTGAAATGACGGTCAAGCAGATCCGGCACTTTCCCACCGCGAAGCAGCACGCCAAGTTCCATGTTCCGTTCCATTGCTGCGTCCGTAAGATTTGCGCTCGTGACAAATGCGGTCAGGCCATCCGCAACGGCGCACTTGGCATGAACAGAGGCATTGGAAACCGCATTTGCCGTTTTGTCCCATTCATATAATTGTGCGCTCGGCAGGTTTTGCCGCAACATCGCAATTGAATCGAAAGTCACGTTGCCGCCATGTTCGGTCGATCTTTCAAGCAGAACGCACACGCGCACTTTACGCTCAATGGCACGGCGGAGAGACGTCACCACGCCGCCCACATGAAAGGCAACGAAGCTGACCATAAACAGTCGTTCACGTGATTCATCTATGAGACCGGTCAGCACTTGCGCCGTATGGCGGACGGGAACCAGACCGGTGACGGGTCCGGTCCATACCAATTCGACTGAAGAATCGCCCGCGGCAAGTGCCGCGGTGGCGGAGGCTGCCCGGAACATGGCGGAAAGTTCCGCAGCCGACACCTGCGGACAAGCCTTCAGCGCAGCGGTAAAATCTTCAGTGAGTCTAAGAGAAAACGATGAGCCAAGCGCGGCTTTGACAACTGAAAGGATATTTTTGTCCTTGCCCGATGCGAGTGCTGAGTAGACCACCTCAATCCGGTCGGGATGCACTTCCAAAGCAATTCGTGCAACGGCCTGGTGCAATGCGTTCACTCCCATAAATTCGGCGGGAAAATACCGGCATCCGTGCAGTCGAAAGTTGGCACCAATAATGCACGATCAAGGTAACGATTTCCACGTTCGCAAGACGTCTCAGAAACGAAACCGCATGCGTGGCACGAAGCGCCATGAAGAGAGCGGTCACTGGCTGGATTGTGCTCCGAGCATAGTGGGTCGGAAGAACAGACTGTAGCGCGGCGCAACGCCTGCTTTATCAATCGACCAAGATTTTCCGGTTTGCCTAATTCAACCAAACCGCCGAGCGTCCCGTCCGAATCGGCTGCGGCCGTGTAGAATAATATTCCCGCCATCGGGTCGTCCGTCCCGGCATCGGAATAAATACGTTCGCGAATGCTTGCTGCGTTGTAGCCGCACTCCAACGCAAGTTCCCGGATCAGAAGATGCGAAAATGTGTGGAGCATGGCGTAACGAATGCCCGGATAGCCTTTATCCGGATTAAGTTGACGTGCGCTTCGCCAGCCGCGATGCCCGACTTTAAGTTTCTCGTCCCGTTTTCTTACCGCGTCCCGCGCTTCCCAAGCGCGAATCACGTCTTCCTTGAAACGGATGAAGATGCCTTCGCCGTGAACATCGGACGCGGGAACCCAAGTAGCCTTCGAGCGACAAAGCATCGCCATCGGCGGGCGTTCATCCGGATCATCCGATTCTTCGGGCGCTTCGACGCGAGTGAACCCAATCAAGGCGTTTACTTCGCGGAGGCGTTGCAGCAATAGAACGTCCCTGACAATCCCGGAAACTTCGCGGGGAACAACCGCCTTCGCAGTGAGAAAATATGGCCAGTCGTTCGGCGGATGGGTCGGTCAAAACCCTCCATTCGGGTCGCTTGATGTCGGTTTCCTTTGGCGGCGCATCTTTCGCTCCACTGCGTTTCAATTGAATCCCTTTCCAAATTTGTTCCGCAGTGAATGAGTCAATGCCGGGGAGTGCCCCCGATTTGGCGAGCGTCTTGAGCACGGTTTTCGTTTCGACTTCCGATTCCACATCGGAAAAATACGTCCAGCCGTCATCAATCAACTTACCCAAAAGGTCCTTGCCTTGGGGAATCGCCAGCACCGACAAGCTGATGGAAAACCAACTATTACTCGAACCGAGCAGAACCGCACGCGGTTTAGCCTCGCAATTTTCATCAAAGGTATTCAAGTGTGGATGACGTCCACGACAAGCTGGTAGATCGGCATCGCGGCCGAAAGCATGCACCAAACTTCTTGCCGGCACACCGCATCCGGCACATTTCACCCAAAGATTTTCAGTTTGGAGCGACGCACCCTGCTCAAAAAATTTCAATGTGCCACCGCAATCAGGAGCACCCTGCGCCTGATGAAGATAATAGCGCCATGGAAAATCATCCAAGTGTCCCTTACGACAAGCCAGAAGAAAGCGAGCAGGAACAGCATCTGAATCATTGCCCTTTTCGCAACTCTTATGGACGAAGCGTGTGTCCTCGGGGCGGTAACTTTCCTTAATCGTGAAAAGCCCTGAATCGAATTCCGCGAGCGTGCCGCAACGCACACAACGTAGCCAACGCGGAAACGGACGCACAGGAACGCCGATGCGAGCCTCGGCGGAAAATTTATCCTCATCTTCGGCGATTTTAATCGGCGGCATGCGGAGACGTTCGACCTGCGGTCCCAATACTCGTTTGACTGCTTCCAACAGACGGGACTCCTCAACTGGAAGGCATCGGTCTTGATCCCAGCGATCCAGCCCCATTGTAATCACGGAAATGTTCGGCAAATCAATCAGCGCGCCGGGACCGTAAGTCCAAAGAAGCTGACTGGGCCTCACCTCGCCTACGGATATATTGTTCATTCCTTTTCCTCCGTTCCAGCGACCTTGGGTGGCTGCCAACCCGGGCCTTCCTCAAGTTTTGCAGCGTCCATAATAAGATTCACACCCGGCTCGACCTCGCGCATCGACATCGGCGCGGTCAATTCATCCCACCGCTGTAAGCCGGGCTTCTTCAGTAAAGCGAAAATGTCGCCTTGTTTCCATTCCGTCTCATATCCAAGGCGTCGTCCAGTTTTTGTCGCCTCCTTCACCCAACGGTCAATGCGATCAGCGAGCATTCCCTCCGCGCTGGTCTTCACTTCCGCCTTATCGGTGACCTTCCAAGCACGGTCCGATATGGATGTTTTTGCACCCCTTGCCTCCGCGTTGCCAACTGTCTTCAATTCGCCAGCACCCAAATTTGGATTCAACGATTCGTCCGACAACCGTAATAGACTGACCATGGCTCCAGTCAATCCACGATCCATCGCGCGCGCAGCGAATGGTGTCACGGATTGTGCCTCGACGTGCTTGTAGAATGTTGCGTGGTAATGCTCGAATGTTTCGTAGTGGGAAAGATCGCGTGGGCGCGACCAAGTGAGGACGGTGCAAACGAGACCGGGAAAGGCACGGCCCACGCGACTTGTCGCCTGAATATATTCGGCGGTGCTCTTGGGCTGGCCATTGACGACCATCAAGCCCAAACGGTTCACATCCACGCCGACTGAAAGCATGTTCGTCGCGAGCACCACGTCCATCGCACGAGCTTCACCCTTATCCCACGTAGCCTTGAACTTCACTTCAAGCTGGTCGAGTTTTTTCGGGATAAACTTGCTAGAAACGCGGGATGTCAATTCATCCACATTCCTCACACTACGCTGGCTTAAGCCCGGACGACGGACACGGCCCATCAACACACGAAAGGCGC
>JAJPKI010000059.1 GCA_021323835.1 Verrucomicrobiota bacterium
AAAAGGCTCGAAAATTCGCGGCAACGTTTCCGCGTCAATGCCGGCGCCATTGTCAGAAATTTCGACACAGGCATACGTGCCCGCCGTCAATTGGACATTTCGGTCCTGCGTCGGCGAGTTCAACGTCACATCGCGCGTGATTACGGAAATTTGCCCGCGACCGTCCGGCAACGCTTCGACGGAATTTTCCAAAAGCTTCGTCAGTGCCTGCTGCAATTTTGCTTCGTCAAACCGCACGGCGAACAACGATTTTTCCAATTGCAGCTTCCATGAAATTTTATCCACGTTCGCATTTCGAAAAAAATCCACGCAACGGTTCACGATCACATTGAGATTTCCGAGCGGCAACCGCCGCGTTTCTTTTTCCTGACGGCTGAAAATTTGCAATTCATTCGCCACTTCCGCCGCCGCCGCCGCCGATTTTTCGATTTCCACCAGCGAATGGCGCCACGGATGACCGGCCTCCGCTTTGCTCAAAAGAAATGACGTGTGGCCCAGAATGCTCGTGAGCGCGTTGTTGAAATCCAGTGAGACCGTTCGCGCCAATTGCAGCGCGCAGTCGAGTTTTTGCTTCAACACCAGACCGTTTGCATCCGTCGCCGCCGGTTTGATTTCCGACGCGGGCGCTGGCGGTGTTGCTGGATTTCCGTCACTCATTCAATTTTCTAATAATGAAGCGTATGACTTTTTCCTCAAATATCAAGGAACAGTCACAAAGGCCGAGGGAAGCAATTCCTGCACCGTAAATTCGCGGACTTGTTTCAAATCATCGCTGTCCGCGACAAATACTTTTGCATCCGGCGCATATTCGCGCAGCAATTGACGGCACGCGCCGCACGGCATCGGTCCGCCATCGCAACGCGCGACGACCGCGACCGCGACAAAATCTTTTTTCCCATCGGTCAACGCTTTGAACAACGCGACGCGCTCCGCGCAACAGGTCAAACCGTAACTCGCGCTCTCGACATTTGCACCGCCGATAATTTCGCCGGACTTCGTCAACAACGCCGCGCCAACTTTGAATTTGGAATACGGTGACACTGAACCTTCGCGCGCTTTTGCTGCCGCTTGAACTAATTTTTGAGAATCAATTTTCATTTTTACTTTCGGTGGGGCGAGCGTCCTCGCGAGCCGAAATTTATTTTGTGCCTTTGCGTTCTTTCGCGGCTATTTCTTTTTACCGTAAAGTTCCGCAAAATTCCGAATCAATTGCGCGCCGGATTTTTTCACGCGTTCGGCCGTTTCCAAAACTTCCGCATGCGACAATTTTTCTTTGCTGATGCCCGCCGCCAGATTTGTGACACACGAAATCGCCGCGACGTTCAATCCGCATTGCCGCGCGACAATCGCCTCCGGCACCGTGCTCATGCCAACGGCGTCCGCGCCCAATTTTGCGAATGCGCGAATCTCCGCCGGCGTTTCGTAACTCGGTCCGCTCACCGCTAGATAAACACCGCGCTGCAGCTTTAGTTTGGAAATTTTTCCGGCGCGGAATAAAAGCTCGCGCAATTTTTTGTCGTAAGTTTCCGTGAGGTCAACGAACCGCGGTAAATCTTTTTGGCAAGGCCCCCGCAGTGGGTTTGTGCCCATGAAATTGATGTGGTCGGTGAGAACCATAAAATCGCCGGCACGAAAATTTTTATTCAAGCCGCCCGCCGCGTTCGTCAAAAGCAGATCCGTGATGCCAAAAGCCGCAAGCGTGCGCGTGGCGAACGTGACGCGTTCCATTTCGTGGCCTTCGTAAAAATGTGCGCGTCCACTCAAGACAATGACCGGCGTTTTGCCCAGGTGGCCAAAATACAATTCGCCCGCGTGGCCGCTGACGGTCGGTTTGGGGAAGCCGGGGATTTTGGCGTAGGAAATTTTTTTGGCTACGCGCAGTTCCGTCAGCACGTGATGAAAGCCGCTGCCGAGCACGATGGCGAGCGTCGGACGCAGCGGCGAAATTTTTTTGAGTCGCGTGGCGGCGGTTTGGGAACTGAATTGATTCATTTTGAAATAGCAGCTTTTACCAGCTTTTTAATTTCTTCATTGTCACTTCGCTCTGCACGTTCAATAGCATTGTCTCCAAAAGCATTTCTCCGATATAAATCCGCGCCGCGCGCAATTAAGAGCCGCACGACTTCAGCATGCCCTTGGCCAATTGCGTAATGAAGCGCTGTGTGATCATATTCGCCGTTAACATCAATTTCTGCGCCAGCATCTAGCAAAATTCGCGCTGCTTCGGCGTCGCCCCAAGTAGCAACAATATGAAGCGGTGTTTCTCCGAGAATGCCTCGAACATTTGGCCCATTCAATTCAACATTAGTAAATTCAATTAAATCGGCATTCCGAATTTTTGCTAAAACTTTTTCAAGTTCAGAATTCATTTTGCGCAACTTGATTTCCTTCGCCACTGCATTACTATACTTTCCCTTTGATTATGGAATTGAACAATGACGAAATCCGCCGGTATTCGCGGCACTTGATTCTGCCCGAAGTCGGCTTGGCTGGCCAAAAGAAAATCAAGGCCGCGAGCGTCCTGTGCATCGGCGCGGGTGGTCTTGGCTCGCCCATCGCCATGTATCTCGCCGCCGCCGGCATCGGCAAAATCGGCATCGTGGATTTCGACACCGTGGATTATTCCAATCTGCAACGGCAAATTCTTCACACGGACGCGGACGTGGGCCGCTCGAAAGCTGAATCGGCGAAAGAAACGATTCGCGGCATCAATCCGAACGTCGAAGTCGTGATTCACAACACGCGCATCTCGTCCGAGAACGCCCTCGATTTAATTCGGCCTTACGACATCGTCGTGGATGGCACGGACAATTTCCCGACGCGCTATCTCACGAACGACGCGTGCGTGATTTTGAAAAAGCCGAATGTCTATGGCTCGATTTTCCGTTTTGAAGGACAAGCCAGTGTGTTCGCGCCGCATTTGGGCGGACCGTGTTATCGCTGCCTTTATCCCGAACCGCCGCCGCCGGGAATGGTTCCGAGTTGCGCGGAAGGCGGCGTGCTCGGCGTGTTGCCCGGCATCATCGGCTGCATCCAGACGACGGAAATTTTGAAACTCGCCATCGGCAAAGGAACTTCGCTCGTCGGGCGATTGGTTTTGTTCAACGCGCTCGACATGAAGTTTCGCGAATTGAAATTGCGCCGCGACCTGGCGTGTCCCGTTTGCGGCGACCATCCGACAATCAAGGAATTGATTGATTACGAAGTTTTCTGCGGCATCCAGCCGGAGCCGGAGCACAACGGAAATCCCGACGAAGTGACCGTGCAGGAAATGAAGAAGGCTTTGGACAATCCGAATCTTGGCATCAAGGTCATTGACGTGCGCGAACCGGACGAATACGAAATCGCGCACATCACCGGCGTGCCGCAGATTCCGCTGAGCCAAATCGAGTCGCGCTTCACCGAGCTCGACCCGAACGCACAGTATTACATCCATTGCAAAAGCGGTGTGCGTTCGATGAAGGCGCTGCAATTTTTGCGCGGGCAGGGATTCAAATATCTCAAGAACGTCAAAGGCGGCATCCTCGCGTGGTCAGAGGAAATTGATTCCAACGTGCCGCGCTACTAAATCGTGAACGACGATTTACAAAAACGAATTCAAGCCGCGCTCGCCAATCCGCAAAACATGGGCGAGATGACGGGCGCGGATTCCATCGGCACGGTCGGCAACGCCGATTGCGGCGAAATGCTGCGGCTGTGGGTGAAATTCAAGCAGCAGGATGGTAAAAAGGTCATTGACCGAGCAACGTTTCAATCATTCGGCTGCGAAACGGCAATTGCCGTCGCAAGTTTGGCAACGGAATTGATTCGCGGCAAAACCGCCGAAGAAGCGTTCGCGATGAAAACGGAAGAGCTTGCCGGTGAACTCGGCCCGTTGCCGCCGATGAAAATCCATTGCGCCCAACTTGTCGAAGGCGCATTGCGTTCTGCGCTCGGACCGGAATCTAAAAAAGAAACTTCTTCGACGACAAATGTCGGCTCAACGTTGCTCGACAGTTTTTCCAAGCCGCAAGAAGGCGTAAAATTGACTTTCCTTGACGAAAACGGGAAGTAATCTTCGGATTATGAAAATTGTTCAGGAATTCAAAGAATTTGCGTTGCGCGGCAATGTCGTTGACCTCGCGGTCGGCGTCATCATCGGCGCGGCGTTCGGGAAAATTGTCAGCGCGCTTGTTGCTGACCTCATCATGCCGCCGGTTGCCACCCTCGTCGGCAACATTGATTTCACGAACCGTTACTTTGCGTTGTCTGAAAAAGTTCGGCAAGCGCAGGCGGCTTATGAAGCAGCTCCGGCAACCGCAGGCCAGCATTTGCCGCTCGACCTTGCGCAAAAAGCCGGGCCGGTGCTGGCGTGGGGCGATTTTGCCACCATCACGCTGAATTTTCTCATCACGGCGTTTTGTATTTTTCTGCTGGTGAAAGGCATGAACGCGCTCAAACGCCGTGAGCAGGCGAAACCCACGCTGCCGCCCGAACCGACCGCGCAGGAAAAACTCCTGACCGAAATCCGCGATTTGCTGAAAAATAAATCCGCTTAGCCGCCGCGTAATTTTTTCAAAGCCGCCAAAGCCGCGTCGCTTTCGGCGGCTTTTTTACTTTTGCCCGAGCCGCGTGCCAATTCCGCGCCGTCGTGAAAAACTGCGCACTCAAAATTACGGTCGTGGTCGGGGCCGCTGGCGGAAAGAATTTTATATTCCGGTGCATTCGGAGATTTTACCTGAAGCAATTCCTGCAATTCGCCTTTTGGATTATCAATTCCAGAAATTTCCGCGAGCGCGGCAAAATCATTTTGAAATTCACGCAAAATAAATTCGCGCGCGGCGTCAAATCCGCCGTCGAGAAAAATTGCGCCGAGCAAGGCTTCAAATGCGTCGGCCAAAGCGGAAGCGCGCTCGCGTCCGCCGGAATTTTCTTCGCCATGGCTCAAAACCAAATGTGCGCCGAGATTGAGTGAGCGCGCATGTTCGGCCAAAGTTTTTCGGTTCACCAATTTGGCGCGCGATTTGGTGAGCGGACCTTCCTCGGCTTCAGAAAACTTTTCGTAAAGTGCGCGCGACAAAATCAACCCGAGCACGGCGTCGCCGAGAAATTCCAATCGTTGGTTGTGCTGGATTTCCTTGCCGCTCTCGTGCGCGACGGACGGATGCGTGAGCGCGAGGCGCAGCAAAGTTTCGTCGCGGAATTGATAGCCGAGACGTTGTTGGAGTTCAGCAAAATCGGACACAAACTAGCTTTCAGCTGGAAGCGTCGCCAAAAAGAAAAAAAGGGCAATTCCAATGTAAATTAGGATTTTTGCCAGAATCTTTCGCCGCTTGAAAAGAATAATTCCACAAATCAATTCTCCAATCCATGAAACTCCAGTAAATGAAAGCGCATAATTAAGTATTCTGCCATTTATAGTATCGTCGATGCGAAGATGATACAAATGACTCCAATTCAGTATCGTAATTCCAACACCAATTAACGCGATTGAGGCAAAAAAAATTCCAAGAATGCTAATAAAACTAATCCAATTAAATTTTTGATTTGTTGAATTCATGTTTGCTCAATTGGCGAAACAGGTTGTTCAGAAATTTGTTGCGGAGTTTCATTTTGTTCCGGCGGATTCAATCCATGTTCCAACAATTGCGCTACGTCGCGCTGGACTTGTTCCAATTGGTCGAGACGCAAATTCGGGTCGGCAATTGTAAAAATGTCGCCGGTTTTCGGCTGTTCGTAAATGAAAACGCGTTTGCCATCGCGAACAATTTGTTCCTTCACTTTCAAAATGCGTTTGCGTTCGAGCATCACGGCAAGAATGTAGCCGGCGGGCGCGTAGCGCGGGTCGTTTTGCTCGATGAGTTTGCGCAGTAACGTCTCGGCGGTGTCTTTGTGAATCGCATCCACTTGCGGCGTCGGCGCTTCGTAAATGGTTTGCCAGTGGGACAAAAATCCTTTGCGGTCGCGCGCGCCCTGGCTGAACTGGTTTTGCCAGCAGTTATCGCAAATGTCCATGCGGCGGAGTTCCGGTGCTTCGTCGAAGAGCAGCGTATGCAGCGATTGCTTGTCGGCAAATGGTGTTGTGCACGATTCGCAGGCGGAGGCGCGGGACTGAATGTTCCATTCGTTCATGTGAAGAAATTTTTACACGAATTTCACGAATTGGCACGAATGAAAATCAATTTGCGAAATCAAAATCCGAGCAGCTCATGAAATAATGGCAGCGGGGGCAGCGCAATTTGCACTTCTCATTGATTAATTCGTGGCCGCATTGCGGACAATATTTCCAATGCTCGCCGGAAATATTTTCGGTTGGGCACGATTCTGCTTCGTTTTCTTTTTTGGATTTGTCGCTCATTGCGTGCGGCCAAATTTTTTCTCCAGCTCGCGATAATTCATTTCAATCAGCGTCGGTCGGCCATGCGGACAGGTGTAAGGCATCGCGCATCGGCGCAAATCTTCCACAAGATTTTGCAATTCTGGCCCCGCGAGAAAGTCATTCGCCTTCACGGCATGACGGCAAACGGTCTTGGCGACGGTGTGTTCGCCGAGCCGCGCGAGATTCACTTCGCGACCGGCGGCTTTCAATTCATCCACCAAATCCAAAACAAATTTCCGCGCATCGGCGGATTTGACGAATGGCGGCAGCGCGTCGAGCAGAAATGTGCGCTCGCCAAATTCGCTCAAGCCGACGCCAAGACGCGTGAGTGCTGCCAATTGCGCGCGCAGAAAATTCGCGTCGCGCGGTGAAAGCTCAATTGTTTCTGGCAGCAACAATTTTTGCGTCGGCGCAAATTCATTTTGCTCGAGGCGATTGAGCATTTGCTCGAACAAAATGCGTTCATGCGCCGCGTGTTGGTCGAGCAGAACCAGTCCGCGGTCGGATTCGAGCAGCACGTAAAGTTTGCCGACGACACCAACCAAACGCAGAGGAATGTTCAAAAGCGGAGTCGGAGATTGCGGAGCGCGGATTGCGGATTGTGGAATTGTTTCGACGGGCGCCGTTTTGAATTTTGAATTTTGAATTTTGAATTGTTCAGAAATTTCCGTCTCGGTCAGTTGTGGCACATGGATTTTAGCTTCCGTTGACGCAAAGCCCATTTTCAACGGAGCTTGTTGCGCAGAAATTTTTTCAAATGCAATTGGCGACGGTTTCAGTTTATCTGGAAATTGCGGCAAACTTGTTTGTTGGATCGAATGGGATGGCTCAACAGTTTCCAACTTCTGGCCTCTGAATTCTGGCCTCTGAATTCTGCTTTCAGGCTCGCCGTGAAATGCCAGCAAGGTTTCTTTAATTGCCTGCGCCACAAGTTTGCGGATTTCAAATTCGCGATGGAATTTTACTTCGCGCTTGGACGGATGAATGTTCACGTCCACCGCCGCCGGATTGATTTCCAGAAACAGACAGCAAACCGGATAGCGGCCTTTCATCAGCGAGGTGTGGTAGCCTTCGATGAGCGCATAATTGATGCCGCGATTTTCAACCGGCCGCCGATTGACGAAAACAAATTGGCTTTCGCGCGTGGCGCGGGAAACACCGGGCGAACCAATCAAGCCCCAGATTCGGATTTGGGATTTTGCATCTGGCGTCTTGGATTTTTCTGTCGAAGCGCTTTCAAAGATTTCCGTTTCATCCGGTGGAACATGATTGCCATCATCGTCGAGCGCGGCGGAAAAATTGACCGGCAACAATTTCTCTTCGCCGAGCAAGGCGCGCAATCGTTCGCGCAACGCTTCAATTTTGCTGGAAGTCGCTTCGCCGGATTTTTGCGGCGGCAATTGCCAAATTAATCGTCCATCTTTTTGAAAAGTGAACGCAACTTCGGGAAATGCGAGCGCGGCAAGCGTCAAATAATGCTGGATATGCGCGGCTTCGGTTTCTTCCGTGCGCAAAAATTTTCGGCGGGCCGGCAGATTGTAAAATAATTGGCGAACTTCGATGTTCGTGCCAGTGGCGCTGCCAGCGGCTTTGACTTCGGCAATCGTTCCACCGTTCACAATGACTTGCGTTCCTTCGGGCGAATCGCTGTCGCGTTCGCGCGTGGTCAAAACAAATTTGCTGACGCTGGCGATGCTCGGCAGCGCTTCGCCGCGAAAACCCATCGTGGCAATCGCGGCCAAATCTTCGGCGCGAATAATTTTGCTCGTGGCATGGCGCTCGAGGCAAAGCAGCGCGTCGTCGTGGCTCATGCCGATGCCGTCGTCAGTGACGCGAATCAAACTGCGTCCGCCCGCGCCGATTTCCACGGAAATTTTTTTCGCATCGGCGTCGAGGGAATTTTCGACGAGTTCTTTCACGACGCTGGCCGGGCGTTCAATCACTTCGCCTGCGGCGATTTGATTGGCGACCTGCTCGGAAAGAAGTTTGATGCGGTTCACGCGAAAGATTTTGCGCGACGGAAATTATTTTGCAACCGGAAGTGAGAAACAAAAAATCGCGCCGTGTTTTGGCTCGACGCGCGTCCAGATTTTGCCTCCGTGTTCCTCAATGGTTTTTTTGCAAATGGAAAGTCCGAGGCCGGTGCCATGGGATTTGCCGTGCGTGACAAACGGTTGGAATAAAGTTTCGGCGATTTGCGGCGCGATGCCCGGGCCGGTGTCTTCGACTTCGGTGATGATTTCTTTTTCATTTGCGATAAATCGCAGGAAAATTTTTCCTTCGGGCATGAAATCCGTGGCATTATGCAGAAGATTGACGAAAACGCGGAGCAATCGTCGGGAATCGAGATTTACATTTGCAGCGGGCGGCTGATTTTCCAATTCCAATTTGCAGGATTTGGCTTCAACTTCGGCGCGGAGTTCGGAAAGAATTTCGGCGATGAATTGGGAATAATTTACCGGTTTCCGGGCGGTTTTGGATTGGTTGTGGCGGGTGAATTCCAAAATGTCGGAAACCATTTCGTTGATACGATAGACTTGTTTGCGGATGCGCTCGTGCGCCTGCGCACGCTTTTCGGGCGTGGCATTTTCCGCGCAGACGATTTCGGCGGAAAGGCCGATGATAGTCAGCGGCGTTTTTAAATCATGGATGATGCCGCGGGCGAAATTGCCGAGCACGGCGAGCCGCTCGGCTTGCACAACTTCCTGCAAATGCAGACGGTCAAATTCGCGGAGGCGATGGCTGACTTCCTGCAAGATATTGAAGGAAAGTCCGGGCGAATGTTGCAGCAGCGCGAGCATTTCGGCGCGCGGGAAAAAATAAAATTGCGAATCTTTCGCGGCAATTGCGGTGGCCGAGCGCGGACGGTCTTCGATGACCGCCATTTCGCCGAAAATTTCGCCGGGCCCGCGTTGTGAAAGGACGCGCCGTTGATTGTCGGCGACGAGCGCGGAAATTTCTACGAGGCCTTCGCGGACGACGTAAATGCCGTCGCCCGGGTCGCCTTCGCGGAAAATTTCCTGTCCGGCGGACGACTGGCGCGGCTCGGCGATTTTATTTAATTCACGCCATTCAGCGGGCGGCAACGTGCGGAATAGACTGGCGGCTTCAAGTTCGACCACAACGAAAACTTACGGCAAAATCGGTTGAGGTAAAGCCAAGAGATGTGGAGAAAATGAGCAAATCGGAGTGTAACGTGTTGACAAAAAGTTATTGAAACGTCACATTAAATTTGTTCGGGTAGCAGCACGTTTCTTCAGCGGGGTTCCCCACCCCCACCTCCTTGGCGTCTGCTGCCCGAATTTTTACTTTTCTCGTCCAAAACTTTCCGAAGCAAAACTTGACGCTGCGGAAAACATTTTTTAAGCTACGTTTCCCCTTCGCGGGGGTGTAGCTCAATTGGTTAGAGCGCTGCCCTGTCACGGCAGAGGTTACGGGTTCGAGCCCCGCCACTCCCGCCATTCATTCCAGATTATCGGAATCTTTTGCCCGCCGGCGGTGTTTGCATCAGAAATAATTTTCGTTTCCTGTTGACGATTGCTCCAGAAAACGAGAAAAAGAATCACCATGAAACTCAAAGACGTGTTTCTGGGCGTGCTCATCGTGGCGCTCATTGCCAGCGAAATTCTTCTTTTTTCCGCCAACCAGCAAAAGCGCGACGCGCTTGCCAAATTAAAAGCCACGCAAAATGATTTGCAGCAGGCGCAAACGGAATTGCAACAGACCAAAGATGCCGACGCCGCGGCGCTGGCATCCGTGAAAACGGACAACCAAACGCTGCTCCAAAAAAATGCGCAGTTGACCAAGCAGAATAAATCGTTGCAGACGGACAACGATAAATTGAGCCAGCAGCTCGGCACCGAGCGCGAAGCCGCGCAATTGCAACAGCAACATCTGGAACAAATGCAGACGCAGGCCGAACAGCAAATCGCAACCACGCCTGCGACAACCGCCGCTTCCGCCGAAGCCGACCGCGAGGCATGCGTCACGAACCTGCGCACGATTCAAGCCGCCAAAGTGCAATGGGCGGCGGATTTAAGCAAAACCTTAACCGACACGCCAACCGAACAGGATTTGCTCGTGTATTTGCCCGGCGGAACATTTCCCGTTTGCGCGAGCGGAGGCACTTACACCATCAACGCCGTCGGCGTCGCGCCTTCGTGTTCCGTTCATGGACAAATGCCGTCGCAATAATTCCTGTAATCGCAAATTCATTCTTGGCTTTCCGCGTTTCTCGCGTAAATTGTCCGCTCCATGATTGAGACTGATATTGAATTGTTAAAGGGCATCGCGAAC
>JAJPKI010000166.1 GCA_021323835.1 Verrucomicrobiota bacterium
CGCGACACGCTCGCGCAATTTAATTCCGAAACCGGAACGATTCACAAATTGCACGAGCCGACGCAGCTTCTGCGTCTTGTTGCGCAGGTTGGCTTGCCGCCGCAATTGCTGGACGTTGTGAGCATTATTCCTGTCGGCAAAGGCATTGCCGGCGAGTGCGCGCAAAAAAATCAGCCGGTGACGATTTGTAATTTGCAGACGGATTCCAGCGGCGTAGCCAAACCGGGCGCGAAACAAACCGGCGTCGGCGGCGCATTGTGCGTGCCGATTCGCGATGGAAATAAGCTGATTGGCACGCTCGGCATCGGCACACGGCGCGAATATGAATACTCGGCAGCAGAAATCAATTCGCTGCAAGAAATTGGTCGCCGCGTCGCTGAAATTATGAAACAGTAATCTCATGGCGCTCATCGTTGCCAAAGAAAAACCGAAAGTGACTTTACCGCCAGTCACGCCCACGAAAAATCTTTCGCCGTCGGATGTTTCGGCAATTGCGCAGCAATTAATTTCCAACATCGAGAAAGTTATCATCGGCAAGCACGAACAAATCGTCCAGGCCATCGCGGTTTTTTTTGCCGAAGGACATTTGCTGCTCGAAGACGTTCCCGGCGTGGCGAAAACTATGCTCGCGCGGGCGATTGCGTTGAGCGCGGGCTGCACGTTCAAACGAATTCAATGCACGCCGGATTTACAGCCCGAAGACGTGCTCGGCGAAGCACGAATTGAACCGACAACCGGCCGCACGGAATTTTATTTCGGCCCGCTGTTCTCGCAATTCGTGCTCGTGGATGAAATCAACCGCGCCGCGCCGCGCACGCAATCGGCGCTGCTCGAAGCAATGGGTGAATCGTCCGTGACGGCGGGCAATGTCACTTACCGTTTGCAAAAGCCGTTCATGGTCATCGCCACGCAAAATCCGATTGAGCAGGAAGGCACATTTCTTTTGCCCGAGGCGCAGAAGGATAGATTTCTGATTCGCATGAATCTCGGCTACCCGAATTTGGGCGATGAAAAGCAAATGGTGGAACGTTTCCAATTGCAGCATCCGATTGAAACGCTGCAACCGGTCACGTCGCCCGATGGAATTATGAAATGCCAGGCCGCCGTTCGCGAAATCAAAGTGCCGTCGGAAGTGAATGATTTGATTTTGCGCATTGTCCGCGCTACGCGAGAGCACCCTGCTCTGCTCCTCGGCGCCAGTCCGCGCGGTTCGCTGGGACTTTTTCGCATGGCGCAAGCGGTGACGGCAATTGCTGGAGAAGATTCCGTTTCCGCTGAATTGGTAAAATCACTCGCACAAATTGTTCTCGCGCATCGCCTCATCGTTCGCAAAGAGGAAAAATTTCGGAATGTGAAAATTGAAGACGTCGTCGCGGAAATTCTCAATTCGTAATTTCGGCTCGCGAGAACGCTTGCTCCACCATTCAAAATGACTGCCGATAAGAAAAAACTCGCGCTGCGATTTGTTCTCGCCCTCGGCATCGTCAGTTTGTTCGCCGATATGACTTACGAAGGTGCGCGGAGTATTTCCGGGCAATTTCTTTTTTCGCTCGGCGCGAGTGCAGCGGTTGTAGGCTTCGTTGCCGGATTTGGCGAATTGGTCGGTTACGGCTTTCGTTCGATTTCCGGTTACATCGCCGACAAAACACACAAATACTGGCCAATCATTTTTGTTGGTTACGCAATCAATTTATTTGCCGTGCCCGCGCTCGCGCTTGCGGGAAACTGGCCGCTCGCCGCAACATTGATAATTGCCGAGCGATTCGGAAAAGCGATTCGCCGTCCGTCCGTGCAGGCGATGTTGTCGCATGCGGGCAGCCAAATCGGTCGCGGCTGGGCGTTTGGCCTGCACGAATTTCTCGACCAAACAGGCGCAACCATTGGCCCGCTCATCACGGCGCTGGTTTTATATTTGCGCGGCGGTTATCACCACGCATTTGCCGCGCTGCTCGCGTCGGCGGCGTTGAGCATGATTGCGCTCATCAGCGCGCGAATTTTTTATCCGCGCCCGCAGGAATTGGAAGCGCGCAAGCCGACCGTTTTGGAAACGCGCGGATTTTCAAAATCGTATTGGCTTTATGTCATCGCCGGTGGATTGATTGCCGCCGGTTTTGCGGATTTTTCGCTCGTGGCATTTCATTTTCAAAAAGCCAATGTCGTTCCGCAAAGTCTCGTGCCGGTTTTTTATTCGGCGGCGATGGTGACAGGTGGAACGGCGTCGCTCATTTTCGGAAAATTGTTCGACAAAATCGGATTGCGAATTGTCCTGCTCGCATTTTTTCTCGGCGCGTTGTTTGCGCCGTGCGTTTTTCTCGGCGGATTTGGATTTGCGCTGGCCGGAATGATTTTTTGGGGCATTGGCATGGGCGCGCAGGATTCGTTGCTCGGCGCCGTTTTGTCGGAAGTGATTTCCGCAAACAAACGCAGCACGGCATTTGGCGTGTTCGATACGATGTTTGGGATTTTTTGGTTCGCGGGAAGCGCAGCGATGGGCTTGCTTTATGACAAATCGGTTTTGGCCGTGGTGATTTTTTCCGTCGCATTGCAATTGGCCGCGCTGCCGATTTTTATTTTTGCGAAACGCGCCGCAAGATAAATTTTACTGCGGATTTTGCAGATAGCCTTGAAAGAGCGGTTCGAATTCTTTGAGATTGTCATCCGCGCTCGAAAATGCGGCGGCGGAAGCAAAACAATCCAGGCCGACCAGCGCGTTCAAACTGGCATCGCGCGGATTGATGCTCAGCAGGCGTTTGGTGAAATGCTGATTCACCGTCGCGATGTCCTCGTAAATTTTTGTAAAATTTTCCAGCTTCCAATCCGGTGTTTTTCCTTCGCGGTCGCGGAAATATTGCGCGAGCAAATACATTGAAGCCGCGCGATACAGCGTTTCTTCCAGCGATGAAAACGGTAAATGCGTATAAACCATCGGACGCAACTTGTCCATAATCGGGCAGCCGCTCGTGACCATGTAAAGTCCCATGAGCGAGCCGATGCCGTATTGCACGGTGGCGCGTTTGTGATACTCGCGCGACTCGCTGCGGATGGTGATTTCCGCCTCTTCGATGGAAAGCGAATCTTTGAACGATTCAATGATGTCAATCAGATTGGCCGCAATCGGACAATGCTGATGCGTTTTTGGCGAGAGTGGACAATTGGGACATTGATGGTGTTCCAATTTTGTCCATTGCCGAATCGTTGAGGTGTGTTCAGGAACGAATTGCAGCGATGGCTTTCGCAACTTCACTGAAAATCTTTTTTCACGCCCGTCCTTGAGCTTGAATTCGTATTCAATCGTGACAACTTCCTCGTTCATTTGACTTCGCCTGCTACGATAACACCAGCAGCTTTGAAGCCAAATAAATTCGCTTCGCGGTCTTTTTTGTGATTCAAAATTGCATTGTCCGCGCGCAATTTTCGCGGCAAACTCAACGCTTCATGCAGCAAGTGAACTTCGGCATCATCGGACTCGGCACGGTGGGCAGCGGCGTTTTCGACGCGCTCAAGCTCAACGGCGACTTGCTGTCTTCGCGCATCGGGGTGCGCGTGCAAATTGGAAGAATCGCCGTGCGTTCCATAAAAAAATGCTCGTCGAAAATTCCGCGCAACTTGCTCACGGAAAATTGGCGCGAACTGATTGATGACCAGAAAATCCAAATCATTGCGGAATTAGTCGGCGGCACAACTATCGCTCGTGAAATTGTTTTGGCCGCGCTCAAAGCCGGAAAACCCGTCATTACGGCAAACAAAGCGCTCATTTCCGCGCACGGCGAAGAACTTTTTGCCGCCGCAAAAAAATTTGGCACGAATTTATATTATGAGGCCAGCGTGTGTGGCGGCATTCCCATCATCAAATCTCTGCGCGAAGGATTTGTCGGCAATCGCATCAATGCGCTTTACGGCATCGTCAACGGCACCTGCAATTATATTTTAACGCGCATGAAACTCGAAGGCGCGGATTTCGCCGGCGTCCTCGCCGACGCGCAACGGCTCGGTTACGCCGAAACGCCGCCGGATTTGGATATTGATGGTCACGATGCCGCGCACAAGATTGGAATTCTTGCGTCGCTCGCGCACGGCTTTTGGGTGAATCCAAAAAAGATTCACGTCGAAGGAATTCGCCACGTCAGCGCGCTCGACATCAAATTCGCCGGCGAACTTGGTTACACAATTAAATTGCTCGGCATTGTCAAAAAATGTTCCAGCGCCTGTCGCGTTCAAGTTTCGGTTTATCCGACGTTGATTCCGAATTCGCACGTGCTTGCCAGCGTGAACTATGCGTTCAATGCCGTGTTCGTTCACGGCGATGTTGTTGGCGATTCACTTTTTTACGGACGCGGCGCGGGAAAAGACCCGACGGCGAGCGCCGTTTTGAGCGACATTGCCGACGCCGCGCTTGATTTGAAATTTTCCAACAAGCATCGCATTCCGCCGTTTGTGCCGCATGAATGCGAAGGCGCGGTGCTGCCGATTGAAGAAGTCGTGTCGCAATATTTTGTCCGGCTCAACGTCGCCGACAAACCCGGCACGCTCGCGAAAATCGCCGCGATTTTTGGGCAATCGAACATCGGCATTTCGTCCGTGATTCAACCTGAAGGCCACGAAGGCAAAAGTGTGCCGCTGATTTTCATGCTGCATTACGCTACCAATGGCGCGGTTCAAAATGCTTTGAAAAAAATCGGGAAATTGCCGGTCGTCAAAGGCAAGCCAGTCATGTTACGCGTCGAAAATTTTGAAAAATAAATTTTCCAAGCGAAAATAATTTCCATGTCTCTGCTTTTCTACAGCACCAACGGTCAATCGCCCGCAGTCAATCTGCGCGAAGCGCTGCTCGCCGGCCAAGCGCCGGACCGCGGACTTTATTTTCCAAAAGAATTTCCAAAATTTACGCGAGACGAACTCGCCGCATTTTCAAAACTGCCGTATCACGAAATCGCGTTCCGCGTTTTGTCAAAATTCACAGACGGAATTATTCCCGCTGACGATGTGGCTGCAATGTGCCATGACGCCTACAATTTTCCTGTGCCGCTGGAAATCATCGGTGGTCGCACGTATTTGATGCGGCTGGATCAAGGACCGACGGCGTCATTCAAAGATTTCGCCGCCCAAATGATGGCGCGGATGTTCGGAAGATTTTTGCGCGAAGACGAACGGCAAGTGACAATTCTCACGGCGACGAGC
>JAJPKI010000105.1 GCA_021323835.1 Verrucomicrobiota bacterium
GATTTGTGCTCGCTAAAAAAGGATTCATCCTGGCGGAAAAGCCCGCGCGGATTGCATGGGGGCTGCGCATCGGCGGCGTTGTATTTCTCGTCGTCGAATTTTTTCCGCGCGGAAAAAAATTGAGTAATGAAATTACCTGGGCAGTTGTCATCGCCGTCGCCGTTGGACAACTAATCGCCGCCATATTTCCGGGCTCATCACGTTCCGGCTCGACAATTCTTCTTGCGCTGCTGCTTGGCTTGAGCCGTCCGGCGGCGACGGAATTTTCCTTTCTCGTCGGCATTCCCACGATGCTTGCCGCCGGCGGATTGAAAATTTTCAAAGCGATTCATCATCCCGCGCCGGACGCGCCGCATGAAAACTGGAAATTACTTTTCGTTGCGACAATTATCGCCGCAGGCGTTTCGTTCTTTGCCGTCAAATGGCTGCTGCGCTATGTGCAAACGCACACGTTCACGCTGTTTGGCTGGTATCGCGTGGCGCTGGCGATTGTGATTTTCGCGCTGATGTTGCGCTGAAGTTTTTGCTCACGGAACCAACGCTTCATCCAGCGATAAGTTGCTTTATTTCTTCTCGATGATGAGCAGTTGCCACGCGTTCGAGCACGCCGTGGCCAACAGCGTAGCGATGACCGGCACGACAAAATAATAAACCCCCAGCAAACTTTCGTGATAAATCCGCCAGCCGCCGATGGCGAGGCCAATGATGGAAACCATTGGCAGCACGTATTCGCAGGTCAAATTCCACAGGGACGATTCTTGTTCATCGTTCCACACTTCGGCGATTTGACGCATCAGGACTTTCGCTTTCAAAATGCCGATAGCCCACAATTCGATGCCCAAATAAAATCCGCCTTGCAACGGAATCAGGAAGAACAGCGAAATGAGCAGGATGAAAATGAAATCAAAGAAACTGCGTCGCGCCAGCCGGAATTGCGTGTGATTGGCGGTGATGGCGTCGCGATTGATGGAGAGTGAAATGAACAGCAAGCCGACGAGCGTTCCCGCCACGGTCGCGACCGTGACGAAGAACGGCTGCCATTGCACGATGCGTTCAACGAAATCCATGGATGAAATCGGCGAGAGATTAACAGCCATCGGATTCGCGTCCAGAAATTTTCTGCGTCGCGCAACGATGCACGAAATCTGTGTCCCATTTTAAAACACAGACGATGGTCTTTGTCCCGAACGCGCTGGAAAGAATATAAGTTGTTCATAAATGAGGCCTACGACATCATGGCTCGGCAATTGCTTTTATAAAACGGGAAATACCCGTTATATTCTTGTAATCGAATGGATCAGACAGCAACCATAAAATTTAATACCGAGCCGGAGCCGAAGCAAAAGACCGGCAGAAAATTCCTTGTCGGCTTGCTTGTAATCCTGGTCGCTGTGGCAGGGTTTTCCTACTGGTGGTTTTTCATGCGCGGTCGAACGCCGGCAGCTCCCGGCAATTCTGCTCCGGCTGCTACCGCTCCGGCGACTGTCAAAGAAGCTCAATCGGCAAAAGTTCAACCGGCAACCAAGCCTGTCGCGCAAGTTCTGCCGGCGAAACGAATTTCCATTCCGCCCGCAGCCGCCATTGCGCCACAAGCGGCTCTTGCGCCGCGAACGCCACCGCCGGTGCTGACGGATGCGCAAAAGAGATTGAAAGTCGCGCAGGATGGTTTTGACCAGGTCATGGCAATGGCAGTCCAACGTCCCGACACTTACGGATTTTTGCCGGACGACGATTTGGGAAAAGCCACGTTGGGCGGTGAAATTCCCATTTACACCATCAAGCCGCTGGGACACGACAAATTTGCAAATCAACAAGTAAACTCCCTGTTGCAACCGTTGAAAGAATGGTTCTATCCCGTCATCTTGCAAAATCACGTCCGCTTTCTCGTGCGTGTCCGATACGACAATCACGATTACGCGCCCGGAGACGGCTCGCGCGCGCTGGCGATGAGCTACGATAAAATTCTGGCGAACTGGCCGCCCGAAAAAGGATTTCATCCCAAGCTGATTACCGTTCCAAATTTGCCCGCGTATTATTTCACCGTTCCCGAATTGCCGAAACCGAATATCACCGACACCGACCGGATGCTCGATTATACTCCCGACCTTTCGCCCGCGTCCATCGTGCTGGCCAATTGCCAGTGACACGCGTAGAAAAATCCGTCAAACAATCTTGCACGGAACCACCGCGTCTTCGTCGAACGAATAAACCGCGCACAATCGATGATAACCGTCAGCGATAATAAGTTTTCCGTTGTCGCTATCGCGCACGAGTAAAATGGGCGAAAGTTTTTCGCCGCTCCGGATTTTCGCGCGGTCTTTCGCGACGTGTGAATTGTCTTTGCCCAACAGCGGCAATCGCGCCGCGCGAAAAATGTCCTTGGACTTGAATTGCACCACGCGCGCCTTCTTGAGCTTGGCGATGAAACCATTCGCGCGCCGGTCGTCGTAAATGAGATTTAGATACGAGCGCGCCGCCGGATAATCATGGTCTTCCGGTTTATCGAGCCATTTGATTTTGGAATTACTCATTTGAAATACGGATTCTTCACGCCGCGCTCGGCGTAATCTTTCAGGCAGGTGAGCAGATGTCCCCACGTCGTGTTGCAGAAATAGCAATGGTCGCCGCCGCGCTCCCAGCCGCCATGACAGAATTTCAGCAGCACTTCGCCGTCAGGTTGCGGTTCGAGGACGAATTCCTGCGTGGTGCCGACCCAATCCGGCGAACTGCCGCCGGTGCATTGCCAGCGCACGAGCGATGGCGGCGTCAATTGTTCGATGCGCATCTCAAAAACGGTCGAATGGTCGAAGAAGCCGAAGACCGCTTTGCCGCCGACGCTGGCGTCCATCGTCACATCCGTCGTCCACCACGCGCGGATGCCATCCGCGGTGGTGATGGCGCGATAAATCGTTTCCGCCGGTGCGGCGATGCCAATGCGATGGACGAGCGAGGTGGGCATGATTTTTCAAATTCGGTTTGCTGGATGTTCGAATCCCATTTTGCCACCATAATGAATCTTGTCCTGTCGGGCTTGGGCAAACGAAGGATTGATTGCAGCAGGTGGTTTCTTGAAATGTTGCCATGCAAGTTTCATTTGGAATCCAACTTCAATTCCTTTAATTCCGCCCGTGCCTGCTCCAAATGCAGGACAAACTAAAGTTTCAATCTTTTGCTTTTCTGTTCGATTATGCCGACCAACGGCGATGAAAGTTGCCCATGTCGCAAGATAAACATGATCCGTTCCGGAAATATTCATTGGCACTCGCATCGTCGGCACATGCGCGACGTATGGATAATCAATTCGCCCGGTCTCAATGATAAACGCTGTTCCAACTGGCTGTTCACCGTAAAAGTCCTCAATGATTTTTCTTTGAATTTTATCCTGCAATTCAATTCCAAAAAATTTCAAAATAGCCAAATCCATTCCAGCATCCATTAAGCCGAAAGAATTTCCTGCCGTTGCAATACAATCGAAAGACGGAATTGAATCAAATGAACCGAGATGCACTTCCATATCGGACGCGTCTTTTGCAGCCCACCGAATTTCATCGGCAGTATCTTTGTCACGAGTTACAACAATGAAGCGCATCCATTATTTCTTCTGCACCTTCGCCGCGACCTTCAATCGCAGTGCGTTGAGCCGGATGAAGCCGGTGGCGTCGTCCTGATTATAGGCTTTCGTCGGGTCGGCTTCCATCGTGGCGTTCATTTGTTTATTCGAACAGCGGCGGCAAATCTCTTGCGCCATGCAAAATGCGGACGACTTCAATTCCATTTTCCATGGGACGATAAAAAATCACGCAACGTCCGACCGGGAAACTTCTCAATCGAGGCGACAATTCTTCGCGTTGCCTTCCAATTAACGGCATGGCAGCAAGTTTCGGAAACCGCAAAAGGATAGCGCCAATAAATTTATCCGCTGCTTCCGGATTATCTTGCGCAATGTAAAACCAGATTTCTTCCAAATCCGAACGCGCTGCCGGTGATAACCGGAACGAATTCATTTGCCGGATTTTTTCAGCCA
>JAJPKI010000209.1 GCA_021323835.1 Verrucomicrobiota bacterium
GCCGGCGTGCTCGAAAACTCCATTTACGCCGTCGCGATTTCTAAAATTAGCGCGAGCGATGTCAATGTTCGACGCAATCATATACATCGTCGGCTCAGAAACGCCAATCGTGTAAGGCCCGGCGGGTTGAATTGTTGTCAACGTCGTTGGTAATAACGGGCGCGGCCAAATAAGCTGGCGATTTTTTACACTTGGCGGAACGGTGTTGGTATTTGCAACGACCGTCACCCCGCTGAACAACGCTGACCATGCAGCGAGATTGTGTCCGCCCGGCGTTCCCGCGCCAACGTTGACCGACAATGTTCCGCGCGAACCGTTGTCGTTGAATTTTGTTGTGAACAAATCGAACAGCACCCGGTCTTCAATCGGCGCAGTATTGGTTTGGTCAAATCCGATTTGGTCGCCTGTCCAGTCAATCCACGTCGTGATGCCGCTAATAGAATTTTGCGCGTAATTTAAAATGTTGGTGGATTTAAGATAAATCGTTTGCCATGGCGTGCCGCGATGCACGCGACCAAGCCAGCCAACGGTTGGAAATTTATTGGTCGGAAAATCCCAATCGCCCGCTTCATAAACCAGTGGGTCCCTGAAAGCATAGTTATGAGAATCATTCAATGCACCGACTGCGACCAACGGTTGTCCCCACGGCAAATAGCGGTCGTTGGATTTGCCAAGATTTCCCGGCCAGAGCGAATTGTTGTCGTTTGTTCCCGACGCAGCCAAATCGCTCGCGAGATAATGCACGAGCGGGTCGTTCGCCTGCCATGATGTGTGCCCGTAAACGGTGATGCTCGGCGTGTAAGGTGCATCTTCATTTGTGAGCGTATTGAAATAATTCGTGCCGCCGATGTCGTATAAACCGGAAGTTGTAAAAAATGCGTTGAAGAAAGTAATTTCATCGTCCGGATTTGAGTAAGGCGTTTTGCTCCAGCCGGTGCCGTTGCGTAAATCAACGCCGCCAAATGTCTGGCCGGTTTGGGAAACTTCGAGTTGGTCAATGATACCCTTGATGTTTTGGTTCGCGTCCAAATTTGTGTCCCACAATCCCAGCGTATCCTGCGCCAACACTTCCGCCGACAAATCGCGCGCGTTATCCAGTCCGCCAAGTTGAACGTAATCCACAACGCGACCGATATTTGGGCCGCCAGCATTTGCAATAGGATCAGCGTTCGTCGAATAATCAATGATGATGACTTGCAGCCGGTTCGTCATCAGCATGACCATGTGCGGCATTTGACGAATGCCTTGATCTATAAAATTGTCCGGATTCGTCGGCACGGATGCGAAATATGCCGGGTTCGGCGAATTGTAGACGTATTGCGCGTTCGTCAGCGTCAGCACGCTCGTGTTCAGCGGAAGGATAAACGAACTGGGCGGTGATTGGGGGCTTTTCACAACACCATCCCACGCCGGCCAAAATGGAGTTTCAACTGTCGTGACAGAATTTGTTGTGAAAAAATATCCGCCATTGGCTGAATACAGCGTGTTGTTTTCGTTCGTCGTCAATCGCGTCACCGAACTCAACCGCACGATGATGTCGTCCGCGCCCTGATAAAAATTGCGATACGGATTCCAACATTCGATGCCGTAAAAATTCGTGATACTCATCAAATACATCTGGTTCGTCTGATAAACCGGCGTGAATGTCGGCGGCGACACGCTGTTGTCCTCGCCGCGAAGCACTTGTAATTTGCGCGTCACCTGAAACGCGCTTTGAATCGCAAACTCGTTGAAATTCGGAAATGCCTTTTTCGCGCCGATAATCCACGGCACGCCATAGACGTTGGTCTCAATCACCGTGTTCGCGGGAAAATTGTTGTTCAAATCCGTCACTTCCGCCGGAATGGAAAGCCGCTGGTCGGTCAACTGATTGACATGCAAGAGCGCATTGGTTGACAAACTTGCGTTGAAATCTTCGTAGCCGACGATGAAAACATTTCCGTCGTTGTCGTGCATGAACAGCGGACGAAAAACCGACGGATAAAATCCATTAGTCGTCGCGTCGTAAAAATTTGCCGCCAATTGCAACACGCGTTGCACCGATGGCGTGTAGACAAATTTGTTGCTCACCCAAACCGGAATCGCCGTGATGCCAAATGAGTTGGTCACGTTGAAGGTGCGGACAAAATTCGTGCTGATGCCGTTGGTGACAAAGCCCAGCTCGTTCGTCGCGTAAATCGCCGCCCAACGCGCGGTGTAAAGGCGCAGCATCCGGTCGGCGGCGTTGGTGAAAAATCGAATCGGCGTCCACGGAATGAAATTCGTCTCGGCGTTGGGAATCGCGTTGCCGCCCGCATCCAAATTGTCGTAATTCAAATTCATCTTGTCGTCTTCCGGCGCGCTGTCCGTGCCGAGCTGCGAGAGCAAACGATAAAACGTCGTGCGGTCGTAATCGGAATTGGTGTTCGAATCGGCGGCGTTCAAACGGAAAGTAAAATTATTGTTGGCTGGGAGACCAATTGCCGTTTTGTTATTCGTGTCGAACAAATCCATCGGCAAATTGAAATAATGATTTGTATTGTCCGCGCCGACCCAGGGCAAATGATTGTTAATCAACAATTGGTCATTGTCTGCCGGAAGTTTGAACGTCGTCATTTGCGGATTGCCAAAAGTAAATCCGTCAATTGAATCAGATTCGAACGCTATTACCGCACTGTTCGAAAAAATATTTTGCGCGAGGTCGAGCGTGTTAAAATTATTCGCGTAGCGATATGTTAAAAGTGCGCGGGCATCTTCGAAGGCATGGCCATCGTTGAAAAAGGTAAATGGACCTTCATTGTATCGATAATAGCCGTTGGCTCCCGGCAACGAAGAACTTGGTGGGTCAATGATTTGTCCCCATTGATTTGTGTTCAAGTCCGCGAGAAATGCCGCCAAGTTTAATTCCCACGAGCCAACACCTTCATTGCGGATATAAATATCACCACCACTGGGAAAAGGTAACGGCGGATTGACTGTTGAAGTTAGCGGAACCGGGCCGCGTTGCGCCTGATTGTGAATTGCATTTAAATCCAATTCATTGCCAACCGGAATGGCGATAAACGTAAAGCGCGCGAGGCCGCGATTGTTCGCGCCGTAAGGCACGTCCGGCCGCTCCAAAATGCCAATCCATTCCGGGTCGCCGATTTCGCCCATGTTCTGCTCGAAATATCCGTTGCGATTCAAATCGAGATAGAATCGAAAATCTTCCTTGCCGTTTGAATTCGTCGGCACAAACACCGGCAAGCGCGGGTCGAAAAATAAATTGGCGAGATTTTGCAAACCGTCCGCCGCGCTCAACGGCGTCGTGCTGTTATATAAATGGTCGTAATTAACATTCGTCGGATTGGCGATGCCGCTGACGAAGCCGCCGTAATTGATGTAATTGGTCGAGACGAGCAAACCGATTGCGTAAGGATTCGGCTGCGGCGAGGACATGATGTTGGCGATAATTTGGTTCTCGGCTCTTTTGAGCGCGGCGTCCGCGGCCAATCGCGCCGTCGCGTCGTCGGCCTGCGTGTGCGATGCCGCCTGCTCGCGCTGGCTGATGAGCAAAAACGCCACGGCCATCAGCAGCGTTATTGACAGCAAAATCAGCGTGACGATGAGGGCGACACCCGACTTGGCCGAGTGCCGAGTGTCGAGCGTCAAGGGCGGCGCACTTTTTCTGCACTCGACTCTCGACTTTCGACTCTCGACTGTTTCGTTAAGCTTCATTGATAAACCGATGGGTCAACATTTGGGATGGAAACGCGCTCGCGAAAAATGTGCACTTGCGCGGCAGCGTTGGCGAGCCAATTGGATTGCGCGGCCAAATTTCCGCTGAACGATTCGGCGCGCGCCAGCGTGCGGTCTTCGACCACGCCCATTTCAATTTCCACTTCCGCCGGAACGGTGTTGCTGAACATTTTGAATCCGACTTCCATCGTCGTGGGCGGCCAGAAATAAAAAACATTTTGATTCGCGTTCGTGCGGCCGTTTTGAATCATCACGTTGTTTGTCATCCACACGCCGTTTGCGTCATAAGGCCGCACCGTCAAATGCACCACGCCGTCCATCAAGCGATTGCCGTTGGTCGGCGCGTTGAGAAAATTAGTTACAAACTGGTTTGTGAAAATATAAGCGGGATTGGCGATGCGCGCCGCGCCGGGCTGCGGATATTCAAAACGGTAGAGCGTGTAAAGGCCGCCCGGCGAACTCGGCATAACGGCGTAACCGATGCCGTGCCATTCCTGATTTTCGCACGTCAAAATGAAAAAGTTTTGCAGCACGTTCGTGCGGCTTGATTGCGTGATGATGGACGACTGCACAAGCACCGCATCGCTGGAATTGGTGTTGGCGTAAAAATTCACTGCGCCGACGAAATTGTTGCTCACGCCGCGCGCCGGCGACATGGCGCGCAAATCGGCGGCAATAAATTCAATCGCCGCGCGCCCGCCTTCATTCATGTCCGTCTGCGTGATGCTGGCTTTGAACGCACGTTGTGTGCTGTCGAACACCGCCATCAATGCCAGCACAATGAGTGAGAGCAGCACGACGACGACCATGATCTCAACCAACGTGAACGCCGTGACGAGCGACGAGCGACGGGCGACGGGCTTCGTCCCGTCAATTCCTGTCACTTGCCACTTGTTGCTTGTCATTTTCATTTTGATTTTCACGGCAACGGTCCCATCGCTTGAATCGCATTGGTCACATACAATTGCGGCTGGA